>JBEEGB010000389.1:0-5276 GCA_041166585.1 Acidimicrobiaceae bacterium | reverse complement strand
TACATCCGGCGCCGCAACGGCACCGAACCCGTCACGTACCTGCACCCGCTGCTGCAGGACTGCCTGAAGAAGACCCTCGGCGTGCCGCTGTTCCAAGAGCAGCTCATGCAGATGGCCATCGACATCGCAGGCTTCACGCCCGGTGAAGCCGATCAGCTGCGGCAGGCGATGGGATCCAAGCGCAGCCGCGAGCGCATGGAGCGCATCCGCCAGCGCCTCTACGACGGCATGGCCGAGCGGGGCGTCGTGGGGGAGACGGCCGACGTGATCTGGGAGAAGCTCGCCGCGTTTGCCAACTACGGCTTCCCGGAGAGCCACTCGGTGTCGTTCGCCTACCTCGTGTACGCGTCGTCGTGGATCAAGCGCTACGAGCCGGCTGCGTTCTGCGCCGCGCTGCTCAACGCGCAGCCGATGGGGTTCTACTCGCCGCACTCGCTCGTGCAGGACGCGCGCCGCCACGGCGTCGAGGTGCGTACCCCCGACCTGAACGCGTCGTCCGACCTCGCCACGTTGGAGCCGGGGCTGGGTGCGCCTCGTCCTGGCGCGGGCGTGGCGCCCGCGGAGTGGGGCGCGGGCGGACCGGTCGTGCGGCTCGGGATCGGGTCGGTGCGGGGGATCGGTGAAGAGCTGGCGAAAGAGATCGCAGCCGGCCGTCCCTACGAGTCGATGGAAGACCTCTCGCGCCGGGTGACGCTCTCGCTGCCGCAGCTCGAGGCGCTCGCCACCGCTGGCGCGTTCGGGTGCTTCGACCTCGAGCGGCGCGAGGCGCTGTGGGCCGGTGGGGCTGTGGCCCAAGGCGGCGCCGACCGGCTTGCCGGCATCGTCACCGGCACCGAGGCGCCGATGCTGCCGGGCATGTCGTTGCGAGAGGAGGCCATCGCTGATCTGTGGGCCACCGGTGTCAGCCCGGACGGCCATCCCACCCGCTTCGTGCGCGCCCACCTCGACTCGCTCGGTGTCGTCACCGCGGCCGGGCTCGCTGGCGTGGAGGCCGGGGAGCGGGTGCTCGTCGGTGGTGTCGTCACCCACCGCCAGCGCCCCGCCACCGCGTCGGGCACCACGTTCCTCAACCTCGAGGACGAGACCGGGCTCATCAACGTGGTGTGCTCGAAGGGCTGCTGGGCGCGGTTCCGTCGCGTCGCCCGCTCGGCGCCGGCGATGCTGATCCGGGGACGGCTCGAGCGCAGCGAAGGCGTCACCAACGTGATCGCCGAGCGCCTCGACCCGCTGCCGCTCGGGGTGGCCACCCGCTCCCGAGACTTCCGCTGAACAAGGGCGTACGGTGGCGCGATGTCCGATCTCATCGATCAGCTCATCAGCAAGCCCGGCCTCTACCTCGGTTCGCAGACCGATCCGACCGGCGGGCAGCAGAACGCGAATTCGGTGGCCCACATCGTGGTCACCGCGCTGCCCGGCGGCGCCGGTGTCACCTTCGACTACGACGTCGTGGCCGCCGACGGCCGGCACCACACCGAGCACACCGTGCTCGGTCGGACCACGAACGGGCTGACGCTCATCACCGCCCACTCGCACGGATCGGTGGTGACCGTCGTCCCCGAGTCCGAGCCCGGCTACTTCGTGGCGGGCGAAGGCGATTCGCCGTTCCCGATGGCCATCCGCATCGAGGTCCCCGAGCCCGGCCACATCGTCTACTCCTGGTCGTATGGCATGCCCGGTGAGGAGCCCACGCTCCGCGACATCGGCGACGTGAAGCTCATCGCCTAGCCACCACTCTTGCCCACTGTGGGCTTTGAGCCGTGTCCAGACACGGCTCAACGTCCACAGAGGACAGCGGCCGAGATTCGTTGGACGCTGAGCCGTGGCTTTCACGGCCGAGGTTCCGCAGAGTCGTCAGACGTCGACGATCGCAGCGCGTTCGATACGGCCGTCGTGCACGTCGAACACCGCGATCGTGTGCGTCCGCGCCCGGCGGCGCTCGATCGGCGAGCCGGGGTTCAGCAGCAGCTGACCGTCGACGTCGAGCTCACACTGTGGCTCGTGGCTGTGGCCGAACACCACGATGTCGGCGTCGGGGAAGCGGCGACGCATCCGCCCCGCGCGGCCGGCTCGCGGTCCGCTGTCGTGGATCATCCCGACGCGCACGCCGTCGATGACGACGACGTCCGTCTCGGGCAGCACGTGGACGAGCTCGTGGTCGTTGTTGCCGAGCACGGCGTGCACCGGAGCGAACGTCGCTAGCTCGTCCAGCAGCTCCGGCACGAGCACGTCGCCGGCGTGGAGGATCACGTCAGCCAGCCGCAGCTCCGCGTACGCCGCATCGGGCAACCTGCGGGTGCCGCCACGCCGGATGTGCGTGTCGGCGAGAACGACGACGCGTGTCAGATGTATCGCCTGGGGTGGCGGCCGTCGACATAGCCGACGAACGGCGGGTAGATGTTGTAGCCGAGCAGCTCCTGCAGTCGCTCGGGCAGCGTAGCGACGGTCTCGCGAGGGACGGCGAGGATGTGGTTCTCCTGCGCCCGCAACCACGACGCCACGTACTCGAGGATCACGCCCAGCCGCGGCACGTCGGTGGTGTTGGCTCCACCGCCGTGCCAGATCTTGCCGACGTAGAACATCACCGACCCGGCCGGCATCACCGCCTGCACGGTCTTGTCGTCCTCGCTCGCCATGCGGTCGCTCCAGCGGTGGCTCCCGGGCACCAGCCGCGTCGCGCCGTTGATCTCGGTGAAGTCGTCGAGCGCCCACATCGTGTTGAGCACCACGTCCGGGAAGCCGAGCGGCAGCGGGTAGATGCTCTGGTCGCGGTGCAGCACCTGCTCCCGCTCGCCGGGGCCGATCTGGATGCCGGTCGGCGCTGACAGCTGGTAGTGGCCGAGCACGCGGTCGAGCACACCCAACACGAGCGGATCGGTGGCGGGCCCGTCGAACGCCCGCGTCTTGGCGAAGAGCGCATAGATCCGCTGCGTCTTGTACCCCTCGAAGTCGTTGCGGCCAGTCGGCGTCGACGCGAGCACATCGACGAGCGATGCCCGCGCCGCCGCAGTCGCGGCAGGGGACAGCAGCCCCTCGACGATGCAGTGTCCCTCAGCGTCGAGCGCGCCGACCACGTCGTCGACCGTGACCTCGGCAGCGTCGACCCGAACCATGCCCGTCTGACGCTAGCCCTGCCCAACTGGCGTGCGTTGGGGGGTTCAACGTCCCCTAACGCACGCCAGTTGGACTGCGGTCGGCGACGACGTGGGTGATCGGCACGGCGAACTCCTTGCGCATCCTCGTCGGCACGTCCTGGTGCAACCACCGCGACGGGCCCGGTGGCAGCGTCGAGAGGATGATCTCGTCGAACGTCTCGCCTCGGTAGACGATGGCGTTCACCGCGTGGACGGGGTTGGAATCGCCGATCTCACCGGTGAAGTCGGTCGAGCCGGTGGGGTCGAGCTCGCGGAACCGGGCGAGGCCGGCCTCCAGCACCTTCGTCGCCGCGGCGTGCACTTGGCCTTCGCTCCAGCTGCCCACGCCGGAGTGGTCCTCTGGCACCACCAGGTGGAACGAGGCGTCCCCCTCGGCGAGGCGACGGCGGACCTCATCGAGGAGGTGGTCGCCTCCGAGGGTCTTGTGGGCCACGACGAGGATGCGACGCATGGACGTCCCCCTTCAACCGATGCTTGTCGTTGTCCCCACGACGCTACGCCGTCCCTAGTCTGTGCGCTCATGGGCGAGCTCGCACGGGTCGCAGCGATGCTCGGCGGCATCTACCTCGTCTTCTACGTGGTGCTCGCGGCGTTGCGCACGACCGTCCTGCCGCGGAGCGATGTCGTACTGCTGACCCGGTGGGTGTTCCGCGCCGTGCACTTCATCTTCAGGATCCGGATCAAGGGGGCGAAGGACTACGTGGAGCTCGACCGGCGCATGGCGCCGTACGCGCCGATCGCCTTGGTCACGCTGCCCTGGACCTGGGTGACGGGTGTCGCCATCGGCTTCACCGCCATCGACTGGGGCCTGCACGTCGATCCGCTACGCCGCGCGTTCACGTTGAGCGCGGTCTCGCTGACGACGCTCGGATCTGTCTCCGCACCCGACCTGCCGACCATCGTCGTGTCGGTGATCGAGGCGACGCTCGGCCTCGGGCTGGTCGCGCTGCTGATCAGCTACCTGCCGTCGATCTACTCCGCGTTCCAGCGTCGCGAGCTGCAGGTCGCACGCTTGGCGACGCGTGCCGGCGATCCGCCGAGCGCCATCGTGATGATCAAGCGCCATCACGCGCTCGACCGGCTCGACGCCCTCGACGACATGTGGGACGACTACGAGACCTGGTTCTCTGACATCGAGGAGACCCACTCCTCCCAGCCGTCCCTCGTCTTCTTCCGGTCGATCTCCCACCAGCGGTCCTGGATCACGGCGGCCGGCGTGGTCCTCGACTCGGCCGCGCTGCGGGCCTCGACGCTCGACCTCCCTCGCGAGCCGCGAGCCGAGCTGTGCATCCGGGCCGGCTACCTCTCGCTGCGACGCATCGCCGACTACTTCTCCATCCCCCACGACGCGGCGCCGAACCCGACGGACGCGATCAGCATCGACCGCTCCGAGTTCGATGCTGCCTACGACGCGCTCGTCGCCGAAGGCGTTCCCGTGCGCCCCGATCGCGATCAGTGCTGGCTCGACTTCGCGGGCTGGCGCGTCAACTACGACCGGGTGCTGATCACCCTCGCCGGCCTCACGTACGCGCCGTACGCGGAATGGTCATCGGACCGCTCCATCCCCTACCTCGCGCCGCTGCTCAACCGCGACTGGAGGCACCGACGCGGCTATGGCTAGAGCCGCACCTCGGGGGCACCGGCGTCGCGGATGGCAGGCTCGAGCTCGAACCACTCGGCCTTGGAGAATTTGCCGATGCCGGCGATCAGCGCGCTGGGGAACGACTCGACGCGGGTGTTGTAGTCACGCACGTTCGCGTTGTAGAGCCGGCGGGCGGCTTGGATGCGGTCTTCGGTGGTCACGAGCTGGGCCTGGAGGTCGAGGAACTGCTCGTTGGCCTTGAGGTCGGGGTAGGCCTCGCGGAGCGCGAGCAGCTGCTTGAGCGCGTCCACGAGCACGTTCTCCTGCTTGGCCTGGGCCTCGGCGTCCCCCGTGACGGCCACGGCCGCGGCCCTGGCCTTCACGACGGCTTCGAGGGTGTCTCGCTCGTGCGCGGCGTAGCCCTTCACCGTGGCGACGACGTTCGGGATCAGCTCGTAGCGCCGCTTCAGCTCGGTGTCGACGTTCGACCACGCGTTGTCGATCAGCTGACGCTGGCGGACGAAGCGGTTGTAGGACAGCAG
>JBEEGB010000388.1:0-3799 GCA_041166585.1 Acidimicrobiaceae bacterium | reverse complement strand
TGGGGCACCGGTCGCGGCGCCGGTGAGGATGAAGCCGTGGTCATCCAGCGCCAGCTGGCCTTGGAGCCACTGCACGTGCGGGTCGGCGCCGATGAACACGAACAGCGCTCGGGCCTCGACCTTGTCTCGCTCGTGGCTCTCGTTGTTCTCCACGACGATGGCCTCGAGCCTGTCGGTGCCGACGAGCTCGCGCACCTCCGTGCGCAGCATCACGTCGATGTTGGGAGCCCGCTGGATGCGATCCGCCAGGTAGCGCGACATGCCCTGGGCGAGGTCGCCCTCTCGGACCAGCAGGTGGACTTGGCTGACATGCGTGGACAGGAAGAGCGCAGCCTGCCCGGCGGAGTTCCCACCACCCACGACCGCGACGGGGTCGCCCCGGCACTGCTGTGCTTCGACGAGCGTGGCGGCGTAGTACACGCTCGTCCGCTCGAAGACCTCGAGCCGCGGCACGTCGAGCCTGCGGTAGCGCGCCCCGGTGGCGATCAGCACGGCCCGCCCTTCGACGGTCACGTCGCCGAGGTGGATCACGAAGTGTCCGTCGCGCTGCGCCAAAGCGGTCGCCTCGGCCGGAAGCGTGAAGTGTGCGCCGAACTTCTCGGCCTGGATCACCGCTCGCTCGGTGAGCTCTGCGCCGGAGATCCCCGACGGGAAGCCAAGGTAGTTCTCGATCCGCGACGACGTCCCCGCCTGCCCGCCGGTGGCGACCGCGTCGAGCACGATCGTGCCGAGTCCCTCCGACGCGCCGTACACGGCCGCCGCCAGCCCCGCAGGGCCCGCGCCGAGGATCACGAGGTCGTTGAGCGCCGGCTGTGCCAGGAGTGCGGGCGCGGGAAGGCCGATGGCTCGGGCCACGTCGGCGTTCGACGGGTTGCGCAGGATCTGCTGCGAGGGGCACACCACGATCGGCGTCTCCCCAGGGCCGATGCCGAGTCGCTCCAACAGCTCCTCCGCGGTCGGGTCCTCCTCGAGGTCGATCCACCTGTGGGGGATGCGGTTGCGCGCCGCGAACTCACGAAGGCGCCGAGAGTCGTCGGAGTACCTCGACCCGATGATCTTCATCCCCGCACCGAGCTCGATGAGGATCGAACGGCGCAGGAGGTACGCCCGGAGGATCAGGTCACCGAGAGCCGAATCCTCGGCGATGAGCTCGCGCAGTGAAGTGATCGGAACGACGAGCACCTCACCCGGCTCACTGACGACAGCAGAGACGAACATCGATTCGCCGGTGAGCAGGTTGAGCTCGCCGAGGAAGCGACCCGGGCCGTGGACCGCGAGGACCTCCTCGTGACCGAGGGAGCCGTCGATGATCGCGACCGTCCCTTCGAGGATCACGAAGAAGTCGCACTGGGGATCGCCTTCGCGGTACAGCACATCGCCCGCCCGGGTGCGGCGACGCTCTCCTCGAGCTGCCAGTCGCGCGATCTGCTCGTCGCTCAACCGGGGGTAGGCACCATGCAGGTCAGGGGTCTCCGCGAGCGCACCCGGCGTCACGACGCGCGCACCACCACGACCGTGCAGCACGCGTGCTTGCCGATGACCGCGGGACCAGTCATGGTCGCGGCAGCAGGTCGTCGTAGTCCTTCGACAGCTCGACGACGATGTCACTGAACTCCTCGGCGGTCACCGCATCTCGCACCACCGCGAGCACAGCCCGGATGTGGCGTCGGGCATCGTCGGTGCTCACCCCTTCGCGTTCGGCCACACGACGCACGAACTCGTCGGCTGGCATCGCGACGACACCGGCGCGGCCCTGCTTGAGCGGCTCATGGAGCTCCACCGGCAGCCGCGCGACGAGGTCGTCGACCTCGCCAGGAGGGACGCGCTCGGCCAGGGTCGTCAGCACGGCCTCCGTGGCGCGACCGGCTTCGTCGCGACTCAGATCCGTCGCGGCGCTCACCTCCCTGATGAGCTCGTCAGCGTCGGGGACGACGAGGTTGAGCAGGATCGGGCGGAAGTCGTCCGGAAGGTCGGCGACCACGTCATCGAACTCATCGGGGTCGACTGCTTCGCGGAGCACGGCGAAGACCGTTCGGGCGTCGAGCTCCGCGGTGTGGATGTCCACGTCCTCGCGCGCCGCGACACGGCGCAGGAATTCGTCGACATCGAACGCCTCGTGCGGGCGATCGGCCAACAGCAGGGGCGAGAGCTCGACGGGAAGCTGCTCGACCAGCTGGCGAGCCTCGCCCTTCGACAGGCGCTCCGCGAGCGTCTGCAGCACCGCAGTCACCGCGGTGTCGGCCGCCTCCCGGTCGAGATGCCCTCGTCGTTCGACCGTCGCCATGAGCTGCTCGTAGTCCATGCCCGTCAGCCCGCGAGCTCGTCGAGGGTGAGGTCGACCGTGCCGGATGACCCGTCCGCTCGTCGGAGATCGACCTTGACCTTCTCCCCGGGCTGATGCGACGCGAGCACGGCGGCCAGCGTGTTCAGATCCGGCGTGGGTTGACCGTCGACCGCCACGATGATGTCTCCTGCATTGATGCCGGCGTTGGCCGCGGCCGAACCCACGTTCACACTGCGGACGAGCACACCCACCGGCTTGCCGGTCGCGGCGTCGACCGCGTCGGAGATGACGGCGCCGAGCGCGGCCCGACCGGTCCGGGTGACCTTGCCGTCCTTGATCAGCTGATCGACGATCAGCTTCACCGTGTTGCTCGGGATCGCGAAGCCGATGCCAACCGCCGCGGAGCCAAGCTCGGGGTTGATCGCTGCCAAGGTCGGGATCCCGATCAAGGCGCCGTCGATGTTCACCAACGCGCCGCCGCTGTTGCCAGGGTTGATCGGTGCGCTGGTCTGGATCGCAGACGGCAGCACGACGCCGTTGCCTTCACCGACCGTGCGGCCGATGGAGCTGACGATGCCCTCGGTCACCGAGCTGGCCAGGCCTAGCGGGTTGCCGACGGCGATGCTGATGTCGCCGACCCTGACCTTGCTCGAGTCCGCCAGCGGCAGCGCCATCGGCTGCTCACCTCCAGAGAGCCTCACCACGGCGAGGTCACCGGCGGGATAGGTGCCGACGAGGGTGGCGCTGGCCACGCGACCGTTGGACAGCGCGACTCGGAACTGCGTGGCGGTTCCGACGACGTGCGCGTTCGTCACGATGTTGCCCTGGCCGTCATAGACGACGCCCGAGCCGAGTCCCGTGTCGGTGGCGACTTCCACCACCGACGGGCGCACCTTGTCGATCGTCCTCACGAGGTCGTCCTGAAACGAAGCAGCCGCGGGCGCGGACGAGGAGGACGAGGCCGCTGCGCTCTGGGTGGCGGTGTGCGTGGACGAGCAGGCGCCCAACACCATCGCCGAGGCGCAAACGAACACCAGGGCAGCCCTGCGCATCGACAGCATCAGATCGAGCATCCCCCGGCGCCGCCGCATGTGCATCCCGCGTGCGCGTAGACGACGGGGCCAGATCCCGACGGCCAGATCCCGACGGCGTGACTAGTCAGCTGGGGCGGGCCATATCCCCCGATCGGGCCATAGCGACACAGCGCCCATTCGTCGCAAAGTGGTCGCAACCCCACCGATGGTCGACTGGATCCTCAAAATGCCGCGCTCCCTCCTCCGCTCCGCGCTCGCTGCTTCGCTCGCGGCTGTGGTCCTCAGCCTCGTCAGCGGCGCGGCCAACCCGGCCAACGCCGGCGTCGCGTCCCCGAGCTCGACGACCGCGGCGCCCACGGCCGCCAAGCTCCGGCTGGTCATCACGTCGACCGCAGCCGTGGCGAACGTCCACCTGGCTCCCGGCCAGGTGACGGCTCGAGTCGACCGCTCGCTGGCCGGGGGCGCCACCACGGCCTACGTC
>JBEEGB010000387.1:0-2566 GCA_041166585.1 Acidimicrobiaceae bacterium | reverse complement strand
CGACGCCGTAGCGCAGCTCGCGCCGCGCGAGCTCGGTGGCGAGCGTGAGCAGGTAGCGGGTGCCCGACGAGCCGAACGGATGGCCGATGGCCACCGCGCCCCCGTTGGGGTTGAGCCGCTCGTCGGGCACCTGGAAGCCGTCGAGCTGGTTGGGCAGCTCGCGCAGGACTCCGAGCGCCTGGGCGGCGAACGCCTCGTGGATCTCCCAGACGTCGACGTCGGCGGGAGCCAGGGCCGCTCGGCGGAGCGCGGTTGCGATGGCGAACGCCGGAGCGATGCCCATGTACTGAGGATCGAGCGCATGCGTCGCGGACGCGACGACCCTCGCCAGGGGCGTGATGCCGAGCTCCGACGCCGCCGCTCCGCTGGCCAGCACGACGGCGCTGGCGCCGTCTGACAGGGGCGACGAGTTGCCCGCCGTCATCTGCGTCGTGTTCGGCTGCGGCGGAAGGGCCGCCAGTGCTTCCGGGCTGGTGTCGTCGCGGATCATCTCGTCGTGCTCGAACACCACTGGCGGCTGACCGCGGGTGCCCGGCACCTCGACGGGCCGGATCTCGGCCGCGAGCCGACCCGACTGGCGCGCCGCTGCTGCGTGATGGTGCGAGCGCACGGCGAAGGCGTCGATCTCCTCCCGCGTCAGGCCGTACCGGTCGGCGACGTTCTGGGCGGTCTTGATCATCTCGACGTACGCGTTGCGGGCGAGGAGCTGGGGGTGCGGTGGTCCGCCGGCGCCGGCCCACATGGTGTCGAGCAGCAGCACGGGCCCTCGCGGGCTGAACGGTGCCTCTCCCTTCATCAGCGCCCAACCCGAACGCGACATCGACTCCACGCCCGCGGCGAGCCCGACCCCGACCTCCTCGCAGCGGATGGCGTGCGCGATGGAGATGGCGGCGCTCAGCGACGATGCGCAGAAGCGGTTCACCGTGATCGCAGGAACGGAGTCGGGGAACCCCGCTGCGAGGGCAGCCCATCGAGCGACATCACCCATGCCCTCGTGCGCGGGGTTGACGCAGCCGGCAACGATGTCGTCGATCCTGTCGAGGCTGACCCCCACGCGTTCGCAGGCTGCAGCCATCGTCTGCCCGAGCAGGTCATCGAGGCGCACGTGCGCGAGCGATCCGCCGTAGCGACCCACCGGGGTCCGCACACCACCGAGCACGAAGGCGTCAGTCATCCCAGGGACCTCCTCTGCGTCGGTGGGGGACGGTAACCATCAACGTCCCCGTATCCACCCGGGTGACGGAACGACCATGCTCTCCCGACCGGTTGGTGCGCGTGCAACACTCGGCGGCGTGTGGTTGCCGTGGCAGGCGTCGGCGGTGCTCGCCATCATCGTCGCGATCTCGACGCTGCCGGCGCCGCACGCGTCCGGAACGTGGTCGTCGGTGCGACCGTTCCTCCGCGAGCTGTCGTTCGTGCTCGTCCTCTACAGCATCTGGCAGTTCCTCGGCTCGATCGGCACCGTGCGCGAGGAGAGCGGCTTCGTCAACGGCAGGACCGTGCTCGACATCGAGCGCACGTTCCACATCGCCAACGAGGCCGCGATCGAGCGCTGGTTCCTCCCCCACTCCTGGCTCGTGCAGGCCAGCAACGGCTACTACGCCATCGTCCACGGCCCCGCGCTCATCGTGTTCCTCGTGTGGCTCTTCGTCCGCCATCGCCCGGCCTACCCGAAGGTGCGCAACACCGTCGTGTGGGTCACCGGCATCTGCCTGGGCATGCACTTCCTCGCGGTCGCGCCGCCCCGCCTCTACCCCGAGCTCGGCTTCGTCGACACCGCGAAGGTGTACGGCCAGTCCGTGTACGGCACCGTCGGTCAAGGCCTGTCGGACCAGATGTCGGCCATGCCGTCCGTCCATGTCGCCTGGGCGCTCATCGTCGGCTTCGGCGTGGTCCAGTTCAGCACGAGCCGGTGGAGGTGGCTCGCGCTGCTCCACACGGTGGCCACCTGCATCGTCGTCGTGGCCACGGCCAACCACTGGTGGCTGGATGGCATCGTCGCCGCGCTGATCCTCGCGGCCGTGGTGCTCGTGCAGCGGGGCATCGGGCGAGCGCGACGACACCACGATGATCGAAGCGACGACCGCGCTCCTGCTGTCGTCGGCGTAGACGATGACGAGCAACCACGAGAGCCTCTCGGGCTCGCGAACCGTTCGTAGAGCGCGACGAGCCCGTCAGGCGGCGACGGGGGCGAGCTCACCTTCGATCGTCTCGGCTTCGACGTCGCTGTCGGTGTCGGTGTCGGCGAAGGCCTCAGTGGTGGCCGGGTTGCCGGGCAGGCCGATGCGGGCGATCGCGGCGGCCGCCACGATGATCACCGCACCGACGATCATCGAGATGCTGAGACCGTTCATCCATGCCGACCGGGCTGCGGTGGCGAGCTGTCCGGCCTGGTCGGTGGGCAGCGCGTTCGCGACATGCAGCGCGCCGGCGAGCGACGCCTTGGCGGTCGCGGCCGCCGTTGCCGGCAGCCCACCGGTCGCGGCCGAGATGTTGGTGGCGTACTGCGAGGCAAGCACGCTGCCGAGCACGGCGACGCCCAGGGAGCCGCCGAGCTCGCGGGTGG
>JBEEGB010000386.1:0-5508 GCA_041166585.1 Acidimicrobiaceae bacterium | reverse complement strand
TGGCTGGCTGGCGGAGGGTGTGGGATTTGAACCCACGGTGACCCGGAGGCCACAACGGCTTTCGAGGCCGCCCCTTTCGGCCACTCAGGCAACCCTCCGGGCGCGAACTTACTCGGCCCCGGAGGCCGTGCTTCCACGCCGTTCCGCGAAGAACCCCTGGAGCAGCGCGGCCGACTCCTCGGCTCGCACGCCGTGGTGCACCTCGACCTCGTGGTGCAACCGGGGGTCGGTGCACAGGTTGTAGAGCGACCCGCACGCGCCGGCCTTCGGATCGGCGGCCCCGAACACCACCCGGCGAGCGCGCGCCGCGACGAGGGCGCCCGCGCACATGGGGCATGGCTCGAGGGTCACGACCAACGTGGCCTCGGTGAGCCGCCAACCGTCACCGACCGCCGCGGCCGCGTCGCGCAGGGCCAGCAGCTCGGCGTGCGCGGTGGGGTCGCCGAGGCGCTCTCGCTCGTTGTGACGCCGGGCCACGACCTCCCCGCCCACCAGCACGACGGCTCCGATCGGCACGTCCCCGTGCTCGAGCGCGGCTGCCGCCTCCGCCAGCGCGAGGCCCATGGCGGTGTCGTCGTCCACCGCCCGGACGCTACTGGCATGACGCCATCGTCAGGTTTGAGCAGGAGACGCGATCCCGACGGCGAACTGAACGCCCCAAGGGAGAGAGACCGAAACGCTGTTCGGGCGGTGCTGGGGCCGTCCGGCCGGGGTTGAGCACACGAGGGGCTGGATGGAGAGAGGGAGGGCCAACCGCGCAGTGCGGCGGCTGAGCCCTGTCGCGCTCGCGGTTCTGTTCGCGGGCATCCTCGCCGTGCCCCTGAAGCTGAACGTCCACGGTGACGTCGTGCACGTCGCGCTCGTTCCCACTCCGGCGGCGGTGCCGCGTGGCCCGTCACCGGTCGCGCCGACCGAGTCCCCCCGTCCGGCGCCTGCGCCGGTCGTGGTGGCCCGGCCTCCCGGCGATCGACCGATCCAGCCACCGACCGGCCCGGTCGTCCCGGTGTCGGACGCCGATGCCGCGCCCGGCGCGCCGCCCGACTCAGGGCCGGCCGGCCTCGCCGCCAACGCGGCTCAGGTGCCGGTCCCCACCGGCGGCCCGACGAAGGGCCAGGTGTGGGCGGTCGTCATCGGCATCAACGACTACCCGGGAGACGGCTCGGACCTGCGCTCGGCCGTGGCCGACGCCGAGGACATGGCGTCCGCGCTCCACGGCTACGGCGTCGACGGCGACCACATCCTTGTCGCCGAGGATGCGGACGCCACGGGCCGCGGGGTCCTGCGCACCCTCGACTGGCTCGTGCAGGTGGCCGGCCCCGACGACACCGCGGTGCTGTTCTACGCGGGGCACGCGCGCAAGCTCGACCAGACCACCGAGGCGGTCGTCGGCTCCGACGGCCGCGTCGTCCCCGACTGGCTCATGGCCCAGCACCTCAGCGGCCTGCAGGCGCACGACGGGTGGATCGTGATGGCGTCGTGCTACGGCGGCGGCTTCACCGAGCTGCTGCAGCCGGGGCGCGTGCTCACCGCGGCGGCCGGCGCCGACGACCTCGCGTACGAGAGCGCGAGCTTCGGACGCTCGTACCTCGGCGAGTACCTCGTGCGCAGGGGCATGCTGCTCGGCGGCTCTGCTGGGCCGACCGCCCAGCAGGCGTTCGACTACGCGCAGCGGGCGCTGCAGCAGGAGCATCCCGACCGGGTGCTCACCGAGATCGACGAGTCGACCGCGCCCGTCTCCCTCGACGGGGTGCACCGCGACCACGTGCCGCCCCCGCCACCTCCGCCACCGCCTCCGTCGACCGAGCCGCCTCCGCCGCCGTCGGCCCCTCAGCCGAAGACGTGCGTGCTCCTCGTGTTCTGCGAGGGCTAGCGGGGCGCGCCGTTGACGGGGCGCACCTCGTCGGGAGTGAAGCGCTCGGGGAGCGGGGTCTGCTCGGACGGCCGCCTCACTTCCACCCCTTCGGGTGTGCTCCCCGCCACCTCGAACCGCCCTGCGAACCGGCCGAGCGACCGGTTCCAGACCTCGACGGTGCTACCTGTCGGGATCGAGTTCGCCTTGTCGATGCCCATGTCTGCTCCTTCGCCAAATGTTACGTTTACGTTACGGGACCTGCTGAGGAAGTCAAGGGCACCGGCAGCCGCCGGCCCCGCTTGGTAAGCCACTCCGCATGAAGTTCGGGATCTTCTACGAGCACCAGCTGCCCCGTCCCTGGGAGGAGCGCGCCGAGTACCGGTTGGTGCACGAGTCGCTCGATCAGATCGAGCTCGCGGACCGGCTCGGCTACGACTACGCGTGGGAGGTCGAGCACCACTTCCTCGAGGAGTACTCCCACTCGTCCGCGCCCGAGGTGTTCCTCGCGGCGGCCAGCCAGCGCACCGAGCACATCCGCCTCGGGCACGGGATCATCCAGCTCACCACCAACCACCCGGCTCGCGTCGCGGAGCGCGTGTCGACGCTCGACCTCGTGAGCCACGGGCGCGTCGAGCTCGGGATGGGCGAGGGCTCGACCACGACGGAGCTCCATCCGTTCGGGCGTCGCTTCCGCGACAAGCGAGAGGTCTGGGAGGACGCGGTGCGCGCGCTCATCCCGATGTTCGGCGACGAGCCGGTGGAATACCACGGGCCGCACTTCGACTTCCCGGCTCGCAACGTGCTGCCGAAGCCGTTCCAGAAGCCGCACCCGCCGTTGTGGGTGGCGTGCTCGCAGCGCGACACGATCGAGGCCGCTGCGGGATGGGGCATGGGCGCGCTCGGGTTCCAGTTCGTGAGCGCCGACGAGGCGAACGCCTGGGTGCACGCCTACTACAACACGTACACGAAGCGGCTGAACAAGCTCGCCGACTACGCGACGAACCCGAACATCGCGGTCGTGTGCGGCTTCATGTGCTGCCCGACCGACGAGGAGGCGAACGTGAAGGCGGACGGCTGGACGTTCTTCGCGTTCGCGCTGCGCTACTACAGCACCCGAGCCCCTGGCGCTCCTGGCACGGGCAACCTGTGGGAGGAGTACCAGGCGTTCCGGCGGTCGCCGCAGGGCGAGAAGATGCACGCCGGTGGGCTCATCGGCTCGCCCGACACGATCCGCACGAAGCTGCGGAAGTTCGAGCTCTCCGAGGTCGACCAGGTGATCCTGCTGAACCAGGCCGGCCGCAACACCCACGAGGACATCTGCTCGAGCCTCGAGCTCTTCGCCGCGGAGGTGATGCCTGAGTTCGCGGCGCGCGACGTGGACCACCAAGAGTGGAAGCGGCGGGTGCTGTCCGGCGAGATCACCCTCGACGAGGTCGACACGTCGCCCGAGGCGCTCCCGCGTCCGCAGCGCAAGCCGATCGAGACGACGACGAGGGCGTGAGCGCGTCGCTCGAGCCGAAGCCGGCGTCAGTGGCAACGGCGGCCGCCCAAGCCGCGGTCGCCGCGGCGCTACCGATCGGCGACACGCACGACCACGAGCTCGCGGCGCGTGGGCATCTCGCCCCTCCGCTGGCGAACGTCGTGGAGGGGCGATGGGGGCTCCCGGCGTGGGATCTCGACGCCTACGACTTCCTGGCCGCGGACTGCCCGGACTCGGTGAACCCGAGCTTGTGGCGGCAGGCGAGCCTCAACCGCCATGCCGGTCTGTTCGAGGTGGCCGACGGCTTCTACCAGGTGCGCGGGCTCGACCTCTCGAACGTGACGTTCATCGCCGGCGATCGCGGCTGGGTGGTCATCGACCCGTTGACCACGACGGAGACGGCAACCGCGGCGCTCGAGCTCGTCGGCTCGCGCTTCGGGGCGCGGCCGGTGACCGCCGTCCTCTACACGCACAGCCACATCGACCACTTCGGTGGCGTGCTGGGTGTGGTGAGCCGCGACGCGGTCGCGGCCGGCGACGTGCCGGTCTACGCGCCGGAGGGCTTCCTCCACGCGGCGATCAGCGAGAACGTCATCGCGGGCACGGCGATGACACGCCGCGCCACCTACATGTACGGCACGCTCCTGCCGCGGGGCCCGCTCGGTCAGGTGGACGCGGGGCTGGGCAAGGCCGTCCCGGCGCTCGGCACCAACGGTCTCATCGCACCGACGCACGACATCTCGACGACGGGCACCGAGCTCGTCATCGACGGTGTGCGCATGCTCTTCCAGGTGACGCCCGACACCGAGGCGCCGGCCGAGATGAACTTCCTGTTCCCCGACCGGCGCATCCTTTGCATGGCCGAGAACTGCACCGCCACGCTCCACAACCTCTACACACCGCGTGGTGCCCAGGTCCGCGACTCGCTCGCGTGGGCGCACTACATCAACGAGGCGATCGAGCTCTTCGCCGACCGCTCCGACACGCTGTTCGCGAGCCACCACTGGCCGCGGTGGGGTGCTGCTGAGGTGCGCCGGTTCCTCGGCAACCAGCGCGACGTCTACCGCTACCTGCACGACCAGACCATGCGCCTCGCGAACCTCGGCTACACGCCGACCGAGATCGCGGAGGAGGTCGGCTTACCCGACGACCTCCGCACCGAGTTCTCCAACCGGGGCTACTACGGCACCGTCAGCCACAACGTGAAGGCCGTGTACCAGAAGTACCTGGGCTGGTTCGACGGCAACCCGGCCAACCTCGATCCGCTTCCGCCGTCGGCCGCCGGCGCGAAGTACGTCGAGTTCATGGGCGGCGCCGACGAGGTGCTGCGACGCGCCCGCGCCTGCTTCGACGACGGCGAGTACCGCTGGGTGGCACAGGTCGTGAACCACGTCGTGTTCGCGGACCCCGACAACATGGACGCCCGCGCGCTCCAAGCCGACGCACTCGAGCAGCTCGGCTACCAGGCGGAGTCCGCAGTGTGGCGCAACTTCTACCTCACCGCCGCGCAAGAGGTGCGCAACGGTCCGCCCGTGCTGCCGGGCGTGACGCAGTCGAGTGAGCTGAACCAGGCGATGACGCCCGCGATGGCGCTCGACTACCTGGGCGTGCGTCTCAACGGTCCTCGGGCTGCCGGCGTCCGTTTGTCGTTCACGCTCGAGCTCGAGGGCCACGAACCCATCGCGCTCGGCGTGCAGAACGGAACGATCCACTACGTCGAAGGACGTCCTGCGGTCGACCCCGACGCGACCGTGCGAGCGAGGGACGGCGCGTTCCTCGACTTCGTCTTCGGCCGCATCAGCCACAACGACCTGGAGGTCGATGGCGACGCGGCGGCGCTCGAGCAGCTCGCCGGGCTCCTCGACTCCTTCGAGCTCTTCTTCCCGATCGTCACCCCCTGACCGAGCCGCCGCTCGTTGGTACCGATTCGCGGCTTTCGAGTACTTTCTCGGCACTCGTTGTCTGGGGGGCGCCGGGATGCGTAGAGGTGTGCTGCTCGTTGTCATGACGCTGATCGCCGCGGTCGTGCCCGGGTTGCCGGTGCGGGCATCGGGACCGCCGGTGCCGACCAGCGTGGGCGACGCGTGTCAGCCCGATCCGTCGGTGCAGGGGCCCCAGGTGCTGCACTGCCGCTACGGGCCGCTCACGGTCACCCCCGGCGCCAACATGATCCTGT
>JBEEGB010000385.1:0-3600 GCA_041166585.1 Acidimicrobiaceae bacterium | reverse complement strand
CAGAGCGACCGCCGAGTTCGCGCGCGTGCTCAAGCCGGGCGGACGGCTCTGCTCGTCGGTATGGGTCAAGCCCGAGGAGAACCCGTGGACGACGATCGCCATGCAGGCAATCGCGACGGAGGCGGTGGTGGCGCCACCCGACCCGGACGGGCCGAACATGTTCCGGTGCGCTGCCCCGGGATCTGTGAGTGCCCTGTACGAGGCCGCGGGGCTGCGCGACGTTGCCGAGTGGGACGTCGACGTCGAACTCGTGACGCGATCGCCCGCGCAGTACTGGGAGATGATCAGCGAGCACGTCTCGCTCGCAGCTGCGGCGCTTCAGCAGGTCGACGAACCGGCGCGGGAGCGGATCGCGGAAGCCGTCATCGCCAAGGTCAGCACCTACGAAAGCGACGGCAAGGTAAGGATCCCGGGCGTGGCCCGCTGCATCGTCGGCACGAAGTAGGACGCCCGAACTGCCGAGCTTCCAAAGTTAGAACCTGATCTCAGTTTTGGTTAGGGTGTTGCGCATGTCGATCGCCATCACCGATGACCACGCGGCGCTCGCCGACACGGTCGCCGACTTCCTGACCAGAAACAACGCCCGCCAGATTGCCCGGGCGCTCCTCGAATCCCCCCTCGAGGAGCGCCCGGAATTCTGGAAGGACTTCGCCGACCTCGGGTGGCTGGGCCTGCACGTCAGCGAGGACTTCGGCGGCTCGGGCTACGGGCTCGAGGAGCTCGTGGTCGTGGTCGAGCAGCTTGGCCGGGCGGTGGCTCCAGGGCCGTTCACGCCGACGGTCATCGCCAGCGCAGTGCTCGCTGCTGCGGCAGAGAAAGAAATGCAGGCGCGATTCCTGCCCGGTCTGGTCGATGGCTCCACCACCGGCGCGGTGGCGCTGCGCGGCTCTGTCGAGCTGCAGGACGGCAAGGCAACCGGTGACGCGGGGGTCGTGCTTGGCGGCGGGCTGGCCGATGTGCTGCTCATCGCCACCGGCAACGACGTGATCGTTGTCGAGAGGGCCGGCGGGGGAGTAGAGGTGACGTCGCCGAGGAACCTGGACCCGACGCGTCGATCGGCCCGCGTGCAGCTTGCCGGTGCCGCGGCGATCGTGTTGCCCGGTGCCCACACGACGCTGCGCGATCTGGCGCGGACGATCCTCGCCGCTGAAGCGGTCGGTCTCGCTCGGGAGTGCACAGACCTCGCCGCGGCCTACGCGAAGGCTCGTGTCCAGTTCGGGCGGCCGATCGCGATGTTCCAGGCCGTGAAGCACCACTGCGCCAACATGCTGGTCGCCACCGAGCTCGCCACCAGCGCGGTTTGGGACGCGGCTCGAGCTGCGAGTAGCGGCGGCGACCAGCTGAGCTTCGCCGCGGCCGTCGCGGCGACGCTCACGGGCCCGGCCGTGGACCTGTGCGCCAACCTCAACACGCAGGTGCACGGCGGCATCGCGTATACGTTCGAACACGACGCCCACCTGTTCATGCGTCGCGCTGCGGTCCTGCGGGCGCTGCTCGACCCCGACTCCGCCGCGAGCGACGTCACCGATCTGACCCGCGCGGGAGTCACCCGCGCCCGCACCGTCGACCTCCCGCCCGAAGCGGAGCCGATCCGCGACGAGGTACGTGCTTTCGCGGAAGGCATCAAAGACCTCGACCCCGACGCGCAGCGCGACAAGCTCATCGAAACCGGCTACGTCATGCCACACTGGCCGAAGCCGTGGGGCCGTGACGCGGGCGCCGTGGAGCAGCTCGTCGTCGAGCAGGAGTTCGCCAACGCGGGGGTCAAGCGTCCGGCGTACAGCATCACGGGCTGGGTCATCCTCACGCTGGTCCAACACGCGACCGACGACCAGGTCGCCCGCTGGGTACCGCCGGCGTTGCGCCAAGACGTGATCTGGTGTCAGCTGTTCAGCGAGCCGGACGCCGGCTCGGACGCCGCCGGGATCAAGACGCGGGGCACGCGCGTCGACGGCGGCTGGCTGGTGAGCGGGCAGAAGGTGTGGACGTCCGGCGCCCACTACTCGGGCATGGGGCTCGCCACCGTGCGCACCGATCCGGACGCACCCAAGCACAACGGCATCACGGCGATGGTCGTCGACATGCACGCCGAGGGCGTCGAAGTCCGGCCGATCAAGATGCCGTCTGGCAACTCTGAGTTCAATGAGGTGTTCTTCAACGACGTGTTCGTGCCCGATGACGACGTCGTCGGGCCCGTCAACGGTGGTTGGACGGTGGCGCGCGCCACGCTTGGGAACGAGAGCGTGAGCATCGGCAGCGGCCAGGGTGGCGAAGGCGGCGGCCGGGCGCTCTCCGGTCCCGGGTTCCTCGCGCCGCTCGATGCCAACCCTTCACGATTGCCCGGCGGCGCAGCCCGGTTGGGACGCTTCTTCGCTGCGAACCAAGCGCTCGCCACGCTGAACCTGCGCAGCGCGCACCGGGCGGTGGCCGGAGGCGGCCCGGGGACGGCGGGAAACATCGCCAAGCTGGTGCTCGCCGAGAACGGCCACGAGGCCGCGGCGATCCAGTCCGCGTTGGCGGGCGACGACGCCGCCTTCATCGACGGTCCCGGCATGCTGGCGGGGATGCTCACGCTGTCTCACCGCGTGATGTCCATCGCGGGTGGCACGTCGGAGATCAAGCGCAACCAGATCGCCGAGCGCATCCTCGGGCTTCCCCGAGACCCGCTGACCAACTGAGTTCCTAGGTCAGCGTGCTCGCGACCTGGGCAACAGCCGGCCGGCTATGCCGCCTTCTCGAGAATGTGCACACCGCAGGCGGACCCGAGCCCGATCACGTGGGCGAGGCCGACCGTTGCGCCGACGATCTGTCGGTCACCGGCCTCACCACGCAGGTGGTGACAGATCTCCCAGATGTTGGCGATGCCGGTGGCCGCGATCGGGTGCCCCTTGGACTCGAGGCCGCCGGACACGTTCACCGGTGTCGCGCCGTCGCGCCACGTCGCACCCGACTCGAAGAATGAGACGGCCTCGCCCGGCGGGCACAACATCAAGTTGTCGTAGTGCACCAGCTCGGCCGTCGCGAAGCAGTCGTGCAGCTCGACGAGATCGAGATCCTCGGGCGCCACACCAGCCTGTTCGTACGCTTGTTGGGCCGCGTTGCGGGTGAGCGTGTTGATGTCGGGCAGAACCTGGCAGGCCTCCTGCCAGGGATCCGTGGTCAAGATCGAAGCGCTCACCTTGACCGCACGCCGGCGCTGATCGGGATCGAGCGTCTTCAACTTCGCGTCCGACACCACCACCGCGGCGGCAGCACCGTCGCAGTTCGCCGAGCACATGGGCCGCGTGTTCGGGTACGCGATCATCACGTCGCTCATGATCTCTTCGACCGTGAACTTCTTCTGATAGGCCGCGAGCGGGTTCAACGTCGAATGCGCGTGGTTCTTCTCCGCGATCTGCGCGAAGAGCTCGAACTCGGCGCCGCCGTACTGGTGACGGTGCAGGTACTCCATGCCCACCTGCGCGAACACCCCGGGCATCGCGTTCGTGCCGACCCGACCGTCTGTCGGGGCCACTGAGCCTGTACGTCCCGACGGCTCGTACACCACTCCGTCCTTTTTGGGGGCGCTGCGCGCGCCGAGCAGGCCGGCGCCGGCGAGCT
>JBEEGB010000384.1:0-3802 GCA_041166585.1 Acidimicrobiaceae bacterium | reverse complement strand
AGGGCCTCAGGCTCGTCGCCGCCGAGCTGCGCTCCGTCCCTCGTCTGCTCGCGGAAGACCACTATGCAGAGCACGCCGAGCGCCCGTTCTACGGCGAGCTCTGCGACTTCCTCACCCGCTCACCCGTGTTCGCGATGATCGTCGAGGGGCCCGACGACAACACCTGGGAGCTGTGCCGGATCCTCATCGGCAAGACCAAGGTCGAGGACGCGCAGCCCGGATCGATCCGCGGCGACTTCGCCACGACGACGTCGGAGAACCTCGTGCACGGCAGCGACGGTCCCGAGTCCGCCGAGCGCGAGATCGCACTTTGGTTCCCCGGACGCGCCTGAAGCGCCCGCGATCCCTGCTGACGCGGCGAGGGAAGTCGCAAGCGACGAGCCGCACGTCGAGCCGAGGGCGCCGCGCGACTCGAGCGAAGCTCGACGCGGACGCAACTGAGCGAGACCCGAGACGCTGAACTGTTGCGGTCCGGTTACAGGCGCTACTCTCTCGCCTGGAGTAGGGGCCGAAGGCTGTGCGTCAACCGGCGTGCGGAGGTCGTCGCCTACTAACGTTCGCCAACGACCTCCTCCTGCGCCGGAGGCCCGCGCATGTCTGAAAATGTCTTCTCTTCGATCATGGGCCGCGACATGGCGGTCGACCTCGGCACGGCCAACACGGTCGTCTACGTGCGCGGGCGCGGCATCGTGCTCGACGAACCCTCTGTCGTCGCCATCAACGCGCGCGATGGCCGTCCGCTCTCCGTAGGCGCCGAGGCCAAGCGGATGATCGGGCGCACGCCGGCCCACATCATCGCCATCCGACCGCTGAAGGACGGCGTCATCGCCGACTTCGAGATCTGCGAGAAGATGCTGCGCTACTTCATCCAGAAGGTGAACCAGCGGCGGTGGGTGAAGCCCCGGATGATCATCTGCGTCCCCTCCGGCGTCACGGGCGTCGAGAAGCGCGCCGTGCAGGAGGCCGCCGTCTTCGCCGGCGCCCGCAAGGACCCCCTCATCATCGAGGAGCCGATGGCCGCGGCGATCGGCGCCGGGCTCCCGGTCCACGAGCCGAGCGGCAACATGGTCGTCGACATCGGTGGTGGCACGACCGAGGTCGCCGTCATCTCCCTCGGCGGCATCGTGGCCAGCCAGTCGGTGCGCATCGGCGGCGACGAGCTGGACGAGGCGATCATCCAGTACATCAAGAAGGAGTACAGCCTCGCGCTCGGTGAGCGCACGGCTGAGGAGATCAAGATCGCGCTGGGCTCCGCGTGGCCGCTCATGGAGGAGATCCACGCCGAGATCCGTGGACGCGACCTCGTCACCGGGCTGCCGAAGACGATCGTCGTGTCGACGGAGGAGATCCGCGAAGCGATCGAGGAGCCGGTGTCGGCCGTCGTCGATGCCGTGAAGGTCACCCTCGACAAGACGCCACCCGAGCTGGCCGCCGACATCATGGAGCAGGGGATCGTGCTCACCGGCGGTGGGGCGCTGCTCCACGGCCTCGACGCCCGGCTGCAGCACGAGACGGGCATGCCGATGATCATCGCCGACGACCCGCTGCACTGCGTGGCGCTCGGGTCCGGTCAGGCGCTCGAGGAGTTCGCGGCGTTGAAGGATGTGCTCTTCTCGGAGACCCATGACCGCTGATGCCGTGCTGACGCGCTGACGTCGCCGGCTCATGGCCCTCTCCAGGCGGACCAGCCGCTCCCGTTTCACGCTGGTCCTGCTCGTCCTCACCTCGATCACCGTCCTCACGTTGGACTTCCGTGGCTCGTCGGTCATCCGCGAGCTGCGAGGCGCGGCGGCGACGGTGTTCAGCCCCTTCCGCTCGGTGGCCGACACCGTCTTCGGACCGGTCGGCAACGCGTGGAACGGCACCTTCCACTACGACGACGTTCGGCGCGAGAACGACGTGCTGCGCCGCCAGCTCGACGACGTGAGGGCGCAGGCTGCGGCCGGTGCGCAGGCCACCAAGGAGCTCGACGACCTGCGCCGTGCCAGCCAGCTCCCGGTGCTGTCGACGATCCCCAACGTCTCTGCTGACGTCATCGCGGGACCCGCGCACAACTTCGACCACACGATCGAGCTGAGCAAGGGCTCCGACGTCGGCATCCGCGAAGGCATGCCCGTCGTCGCCGGTGGGTTGGTCGGTCAGGTGGTCCAGGTGACCGGCGGACGTTCCGTGGTCAAGCTGATCACCGACCCGGACTTCGCGGTGGCCGTTCGCCTGGCCACGTCGGGTGAGACGGCCGTGGGCCATGGCACCGGTGATGGCCGTCCCGTGCGGGTCGACGGGGTGGGACCGCAGCCGGCGGTGGTCGTACCCGACCACGAAGCGGTGCTGACCAGCGGTTACGACCGCGCCATCTTCCCCAAGGACATCCCCGTCGGGCTCGTCACCAAGGTGGAGGCCACCGCCAACCAGCTCGGGCAGTCGCTGACCGTCGAGCCGGTCGCGGATCTCGGTCACCTCTCCGTGGTGCAGGTGCTCCTGTGGGAGCCCCCGCGATGAAGGCGCTGCGATTCGGGGCCATCCTCTTGGTCGTGTTGCTCGTCCAGACATCGCTCGTGGCCAAGCTGTCGATCTTCGGCGTGCGCGGCGACGTGGTCCTGCTGCTGCCGATCGTGGCGGGCATCCTCGGCGGCTCGGACCGCGGCGCGATGGTCGGCTTCGCGTCGGGCCTTGCCTTCGACCTCCTGCTCCAGACGCCGTTCGGTCTGTCCGCGCTGACGTACTGCCTCGTCGGGTACGGCGTGGGCCTGCTCCAAGGCGGGGTGCTGCGATCGACGTGGTGGATACCCGTGCTCTCCGCGCTCGGCGCCAGCGCGGCCGGTGTCGTCGGCTTCGCCGTCGTCGGCAAGGTCCTCGGCCAGGACAGCTTCATCGACGGCCGGCTTCCCAAGATCGCGGTCATCGTGGGCATCATCAACGCGGCCCTCGTGCTGCCCGCGCTCCGCGTCGCGCGCTCGGCGCTGCCGATCTCGGTGCGCAGCCCGCGGTTGGTCCCTCGGTGAACCCGGACAACCCACGCCTGCGGCTCAGCGTCCTCGGCGTCGTCATCGTCTCGCTGTTCGCCGCGCTGTTCGCCCGGCTCTGGTACCTGCAGGTGCTCGCCAGCCAGGAGTTCCAGCGGGCGGCGAGCGCGAACAGCCAGCGCGTGATCCTCGAAGAGGCACCGAGGGGCCGCATCCTCGATCGCAACGGTGTCGTGCTGGTGGGCAATGAGATCTCGACGGTCGTCACCATCGACCGGTCGAAGCTGCCGGCAGCCAACAAGTCTCCGGCCACGCAGCTCGTGGACCCGGCGCGCGTCGAGCTGCTCGACCGGCTGGCATCGGAGATCACGCACTACCGACCGGACAAGCCGGTCGACCGCGCCTTCCTCGAGAAGCGCATCGCCGACGTGCGCTACAGCCCCTACACGCCCGTCCCGGTGGCCGAGCAGGTCCCCAAGGAGCTCGAGCTGTTCCTCGACGAGCACCACCTCGAGTTCGGGCCGGCCGTCGCGGTGACCTCGGCGACGGTGCGGACCTACCCCTACGGGCGGGTGGCGTCGCACGTGTTGGGCTACCTCGGCGCCATCACCCCGGACGAGCTCGCGGCCCGCGCCAACGACCCGAAGACCTACCAGCTCGGCAACGACATCGGCCGAGAGGGCGTCGAGCGGACGTACGAGAGCGAGCTGCGCGGGGTTCCGGGCAAGCGGGTGCTCGAGGTCGACGCGAAGGGCAACACGGTGGGCGTCCTCTCGTCGACGCCGCCGATCCCCGGCAACGACGTGCAGCTCACGATCGACGCCAACGTGCAGGCGGTG
>JBEEGB010000383.1:0-4300 GCA_041166585.1 Acidimicrobiaceae bacterium | reverse complement strand
TTGGTCGTCGCGCCGGCGCCCGCGGTCAGCACGGCTTGCGAGCGAGCGGCGAGGGCGTCGCCCACCTCGACACACGGAGCGGTGCCGTAGACGTCCTTCAGCGTGGACGCGTAGCGGTCGAGCAGATCGGTCTCGTAGTAGTTGTACATGGCGAACGTGCCGCCGGGCTTCAGGAGGTGCTTCACCGTCTGCATCGAGTCGGACGTGAAGAGGTAGTTCTCCAGTCGCAGGCTGCCCTGCCCGGCGAAGAGCGTCAACGAGTCGGGCAACGCGAACATGATCAGGTCATAGGGCTGGTGGTCCTGTTCGATGAACGCTCGCCCGTCGTTGATGTGCACGCTCACGCGCGGATCTTGGTACGGATGATCCGGGTGGTACTGGCGGCCGAGGTCCTGGATGACCGGGTCGATCTCGACGGCATCGATGTGCTTTGCGCCCTGCGACAGGGCCACCGCCACGTCGTTGCCGTTCCCGGCGCCGACGATCAGGACGCGGTCGAGGCGCTGCGCATCGAGGTGTTGGTAGGGGAAGAAGTAGAACGGCTCGACCACCTTCAGGGTGTCGATCGGGAACGCGGTCTGGTGGGGGATGTTGTTCGCCGCCACGAACAGGACGTCGTGGGTCGGGGTGCCGTTCGCGTCAGCGGTGGCGGAGTGCTTCGCGGTGATCTTGTAGTACGGAGACCAGTAGTCGTGTGGTGAGAGCGACTCCATCGTGAGGAGCACCACGACGACGGCCAACCCGAGCAGCTGCGCCCGCTTGCCGAGGAGCGCGCAGAGCGTCCCGGCCACGATCAACCCCCACACCATCGGCGGGAGCTCCAGGAACGCGAGCGCCGAGAACAGCACGATGCCGGCGAGGCTCCCGAGGATGTCGAGCCGGTAGGCCTCGAGCGAGTCGAACTTCACGAAGGCGCGGGCGACGCCGTGTCCGACGCAGGTCATCACCGCGACGGTGAGGGCGAAGATCGCCGCAAGGCTGACCCAGCGCGGCAGTGCCGCCATCCCGAAGGTGCCTTCCAGCGCATCGGGACCCGAGAGGGCCACGAGCTTGACCGGGAAGAGGCGCACGAACACCACCAGCAGGGCAAGCGCCACCGGCGTGTAGGGGAAGAGGTCCGGACCGGACTTGGCGCGGAGGAACCCGATGCCGATGCCGAGGAAGCTCGCCAGCAACACGAAGTTGGTGAGATACGCGAGGTGCACGTTGTTGGAGCCGGTCCAGCGGATCAGCGCCAGCTCGAGGAACAGCATGAGGAAGCTGAGCGCCACCAGCCGCAGACGGGGCGGATCCTGCTCGACCTGAGACTGTTCGTCGATGACCACGTCCGGGTCGACCACTTCGCGGCTGGACAACCTGCCTCCGTGCGTTCGGGGGATGGCGAAGTGCAGAACCGTACGGGGTTCGGGGGCCGCGGGCGAGCCAAGATGTGCTGCACCGCGAGGAGCGGCCGGACCAAGGAGCGACCAGATGAAGTTGGAGGGAAGCGTGGTGCTCGTCACCGGCGCATCTCGGGGCATCGGCGCCGCGGTGGCGACCGCGGTCGCGGAGAAGGGAGCGAAGGTCGCGCTCATCGCCCGCACCGTCGGCGACCTCGAATCGGTGCTCGAACGGCTCGGCGGGCGCGGCGCAGTCGCTCCGGCTGACGTCGGTGACCCGTCAGCGCTGGCCGAGGCGGTCGCCGCCCTCGAAGGCCAGCTGGGACCGATCGACGTGCTCGTCGCCAACGCCGGCATCGGCGCGTACGGACCGTTCGCCGACATCGGCGCCGACGAGATGGAGCGGCTCGTGAAGGTGAACGTGCTCGGCACCATGTACGCCATCAAGGCCGTGCTCCCCGGGATGATCGCCCGCCGGCGAGGTCACGTCGTCACCATCGGGTCGATCGCCGGTCGCATCGGCTCGCCGTTCGAAGCCGTCTACTCCGCGACCAAGTTCGCAGGAGTGGGCCTCACCGAGGCGTTGGCGGTCGAGGTGGCGCCGTACGGCGTCGGCGTCTCCCTGGTGAACCCCGGTCCGGTGGACAGCGACTTCGGGAACGCCCGAGGCCACCCGTACGACCGGGCCCGGCCGAAGCCGGTGCCGCCCGAGGAGGTCGCCGCCGCGGTCATCGACGCGATCGAACAAGACAAGCACGAGGTGTACGTGCCTCGGTGGTTCCGCCCGGCGGTCGTGCTCCGCCACCTCGTGCCCCCGATGTTCCGGATGGGCACCACGCGAAGCTTCCGCGACGAGCTCGCGGCCGACAGGCGGACCCGATGAGCACGTGGACGCGGATCCGAGCCGCGCTGCGACGGGAGAAGCGAGAGCTCGACGACGTCGTCGGCGACGCCACGAGCAAGGCCAACGCCGCACTCGACCGTCGTGAGCGTGAGCTGGGGGCCACCCCGCAAGAGAAGCTCGACCTCGAGCAGGCGCGAGCCGCCGAGAACGACGCCGAGTTCGAGGCCCTGCGCAAGCGCATCGAAGGTGGCACCACGTGACGTGACGCCGCGGCGCGCCACCCTCTCACACGTGCTGCGCCACGAAGGCGTCGAGGGCGGCGGCGAAGCTGTCCCAGTAAGCGCGATCCGGTTCCGATTCGATGGCCGAGATGAGGTGCCGGCGGAACGCATCCCACTCGAGGTCGAGGTGATCGACGAGGCTCACGGCCATCGCCAGCGCCCGACCCTGCCACGGCGCGTCGAACGTGACCTCCCCGTTGGCGCGCGGCAGCGTGCTGTCGCCAAATGCCTCGTCGAGCACGCTCACAGGACTGCGACGCCGATCATCGAGTCGCGAGTCACGAGCCCGACCAGCTCATCCTCATCGAGGGCTTCCGTCCCGGCCGGACGCCGCGGCAGAACGAGGTAGCGCACCTCGGCGGAGGAGTCCCACACCCGGATCTCGACCTCGTCGGGGATCGGCGTTCCGAGCTCGTTGAGCAGAGCGCGCGGCTCGCGCACGGCACGCGACCGGTACGGCGCGCTCTTGTACCACGTGGGTGGAAGCCCAAGCACCGGCCACGGGTAGCACGAGCACAAGGTGCACACGACGAGGTTGTGCACCTCGGCGGTGTTCTCGACCACGACCATGTGGTCGCCCTCGGATCCGCCGAAGCCGAGCTCGCCGATCGCGGCAGTTCCATCGTCCAGAAGCCGTTGCCGGTACGCAGGATCGACCCACGCTCGCGCCACGACCTTGGCGCCGTTCATGGGACCGACCTCGTGCTCGTAGTGATCGATGATCTGGTCGAGCACGACGGGATCGACCAGGCCCTTCTCCGTGAGCAGTGCCTCGAGCGCGGCGACGCGCTGCTCGACTGCTGTCGTTGGGCGTGGGTGGTGGTCGTGACTCATTCCGCACGGTTCAGGTAGCTCTGCCAAAGGTCGACGTGGACCGGGTCGCCCGGCTCGCCCCACAGCTCGTCGGCTTCGAAGCGCACGGCGTAGGTCGGCTCCTCGCGGCGAAGATCGCAGTGAGCCTCGACGTCCGGCACCGAGAAGACACCATCGACCCGCACGATCGTGCCTCGACGGCCGCGCACATAGCCGGGGCAGCGCGTGTGCCCGCTCGGGTGCCGGTTCCACGCCCGAACCACGTCGCCGATGGTGAAGGCCGGCCCCCGGGGGCTCACACCCGCATCGTCGAGCCGCGGCGCCGACACCGGCCCGGCCAGGTCGAAGGGCGCCCCGAGCCGCTCATCGAGCTCGGCCGCGCTGATGGCGCCCTTCTCGACCAGGCACGTCGTCACCCCGGTGAGCATGTGCTCGTAGTACGGCGAGGCGAGGTACCACGCCGGCTCCATCCGCTCGATGGCGTGGCGGTACTCGGCGCCGTTGAACCGGCCGGTGAGGAAGGCGCCGAACACCACCCGGGCGGCCCGGCGTTCCCACGCCTCGTGGAACACCGGTTCGTTCGGCTCGATGACCACCGCCCCATGGCCCTGCTTGCCGCCAAGATCGTGGATGCCGTCCATACGAGCGCTCATCTCAGCACGGTTGACGACCCGGGGTGGTGCAGAGGACAAACTGGGGCAAACAGCGAATATCCCTCCTGGCCGGGTTGGAATCAGAGGGGGACCCCGTGGGACGTGCACGTTCGCTGCTGCTGATCGCCGCGTTCACGCTGGCGTTGCTGGCGCCGCCGGTGGCGGGTCACGCTGCGACACCTGCAGCGCTTGCGGCCGCCACCGTCCCGACCTATGACCACGTCTTCACGATCGTGCTCGAGAACGAGAACTTCGCGGCGTCGTGGAGCGGTCCTGACTCGACCTACCTCCAGGGCCTCAGGGCGCGCGGCGCCTTCGCGGACCAGTACT
>JBEEGB010000382.1:0-7966 GCA_041166585.1 Acidimicrobiaceae bacterium | reverse complement strand
TCCGCCCGCACCCGCATGACCGAGACCGTGTTCGCCGACATGATGGCCGCGCCCGACGAGCCGGCCGCGTTCGACGCCATGGCGCCGGAGAACATCGCACCGCTCGTGGTGTGGCTCGGGTCCACCGAGTCGCGCGACGTCACCGGCCGCGTGTTCGAGGTGGAGGGCGGCAAGGTGTCAATCGCCGACGGTTGGCAGCACGGTCCGTCCGTCGACAAGGGCGACCGCTGGGAACCCGCCGAGCTGGGCGCGGTGGTGGCCGACCTGCTGGCGAAGTCCCCACCGCCCGCGCCCGTCTACGGCGCGTCCTGAAGCGCAGCCCGTCCGAACTTTGGAGCGAACGGTGCGCTTTGCGCACCGTTCGCATCCAACATTCGCTCTCGGTCTAGGCGAGGCGCTCGACGATCATGGCCATGCCTTGGCCGCCGCCGACGCACATCGACTCGAGGCCGAACGTCTTGCCGCTGTCCTCGAGGCCGTTGAGCAGCGTGGTCATGATGCGGGCGCCGGTCATGCCGAACGGGTGGCCGAGGGCGATCGAGCCGCCGTTGACGTTGAGCTTGTCCCACGGGATGTCGAGGTGCCTCGCCGAGGGGATCACCTGCGCGGCGAAGGCCTCGTTGATCTCGACGAGATCGATCTGGTCGATCGTCATGCCCGCCCGGCGCAGCGCCTGACGGCACGCCTCGACGGGGCCCATGCCCATGATCTCCGGGTTCAGCCCGGTGACGCCGGACGCCACGATGCGAGCGAGCGGCGTGATGCCGAGCTCCTTCGCCTTCGTGTCGGACATCACGATCACAGCGGCGGCGCCGTCGTTGAGCGGGCAGGCGTTGCCGGCGGTGATCTCACCGTCGGGACGGAACACCGGCTTCAGCTCGGCGAGCTTCTCGGCCGTCGTGCCCTCGCGCGGCCCGTCGTCCTTGCTGACGACGGTGCCGTCGGGGAGCGTCACCGGGGTGATCTCCCGCTCGAAAAAGCCGTTCTTCTGCGACTCCACGGCGAGCTGCTGCGAGCGGGCGGCGAACTCGTCCATCTCCTTGCGGCTCACGCCTTCGGCCAGGCGCACGTTCTCAGCGGTCTGCCCCATGGCGATGTAGATGTCCGGAAGGCCGCTCAGCGGCTCCCACGACGCAGCACCGTTGGTGCGCTCCTGCGTGCGGGCCTCGGCGTCCTTGAACTGCGCGTTGTGCGGCCCCACGTCCGCGGCACCGAACTGGAAGCGGCTCACGGTCTCGACGCCGGCACAGATGAACGCGTCGCCCTCGCCCGCCTTCACGGCATGCGCCGCCATGCGGATCGACTGCAGCGACGACGAGCAGTAGCGGTTGACCGTCACGCCCGGCACGTTGGGCATGCCCGCGAGGATCGCGGCGACGCGGGCGATGTTGTAGCCGGCCTCACCCGCGGGCTGACCGCAGCCGAGGATGAGGTCGTCGATGGTGTTGGGGTCGAGGTTCGGCACCTTGGCCAGCGCGGCCTTGACGATGCCGGCGGTGAGGTCGTCAGGCCGGCAGTCGACGAGCGACCCCTTGTTGGCCCGGCCGATCGGCGTGCGGGCGGTGGAAACGATGACGGCTTCGGGCATGAGGTCGCTCCAGGGATCGAGGCTGGTCTGCAGCCGTTCTAGTTCGTGACGTGCGGAAGGGTACTGTGCCTGACGGACCGTCAGATTTGGGGAGGGAGCAGGGATGGAGCTCGGCGTGCTGCCGCCGTACCGCACGGGCGTCACCGCGGACCCGGCCTGGATCGCGGGCTTCGCCCAGCACGCCGAGGCGTGCGGCTTCGAGTCGATCTACGTCGCCGAGCACGTCGTTGTCGTCCCCGGGTACGCCAGCCGGTACCCCTACGCCGAGAGCGGTCGCATGCCGTTGCCCGACGACGTCGCCATCCCCGATCCGCTCGACCTGCTCGCGTTCCTCGCAGGCGTCACCTCGCGGATCCGCCTCGGCACCGGGATCCTCGTGCTGCCCGAGCACCATCCCGTGCAGCTGGCGAAGCGGGTCTCGACCATCGACCAGCTCTCCGGGGGACGGGTGACCCTGGGAGTCGGCGTGGGCTGGATGCGCGAGGAGCTCGAGGCGATGGGCGTCGACCCCACGACACGCGGGGCTCGCACGGACGAGTGCATCGACGCGGTGCTCGCGCTCTGGCGGGACGAGCAGGCCAGCTTCCAGGGCACGCACTTCAGCTTCTCGGGCGTCTGCTCGAACCCGAAGCCGTTGCAACGCCGCGCCGACGGCACGCCGGGCGTCCCCATCCACATCGGCGGCCACAGCGCTGCGGCCGCGCGACGCGCCGGCCGGATGGCGGACGGGTTCCACCCCCTCGGCCTCGCAGGGGAACTGCTCGACGAGCGGCTCGCTCAGCTGCGGGAGGCCGCGGAGACGGCCGGTCGAGATCCGTCGTCCGTGGAGCTCTCGCTCGGGGGCGTGCTCGATCAGCTCGACGAGGAACGCATCTCGGTGGCGGCTGCCGCGGGAGCCCACCGGCTCGTCCTCGGCACCCGCGAGTCCGACCTCGACAAGCTCAAGGACGCGATGTCGGCCGTCGCGGATCGCTTCCTCACCACGACGACTGGAAGGAGCTGAGGTGCTGCAGTTCGGGATCCAGCTGCCCATCCAGTCGCAGAGCACGTACTTCGCCGAGCCGTGGGAGGCCGATGCCGGTTCGCACGAGCTGACCGCGGTCGCGCACGTCTGCGACGAGCACGGGTACGACTACGTGGCGGTGTGCGATCACATCGCCATCCCGCGTGACCGAGCCGATGCGATGAGCACCACCTGGTTCGACACGGTGGCGACGCTGGCATGGCTGGCCGGCATCACCGAGCAGGTGCGGTTGCTGTCGCACGTCTACGTCCCCGCCTACCGGCACCCGCTGGCCACCGCGAAGGCCTTCTCCACGATCGACGCGCTCTCCGGCGGCCGCGCCATCCTCGGTGTCGGTGCCGGCCACGTCGAAGCCGAGTTCGACGCCCTCGGCGTCTCGTTCGCAGACCGGGGCAGGCTCACCGACGAGGCCGTCGATCAGATCCGCACCGCGTTCCAGGACGAGTGGGGTGCCGGCGACCTCGGGCAGCGCCCGCGCCCGGTCCAGCCCGGGGGGCCTCCGATCTGGGTGGGAGGTTCGTCGCCGGCCGCCATGCGTCGTGCCGCCGAGCGTGGGGACGGGTGGCTTCCCCAGGGGACCCTGAAGAAGGACATGCCGGCGGCCATCGATCGCATCCACGAGCTCCGCGAGACCGCGGGTCGTGCCGATCTGCCGTTCACGGTCGGTGCCATCGCCCCGTTCTTCTACGTGGGCGAGCCCGGCTGGGACACCGGCAAGGGCTGCCTCACCGGCGAGCCCGAGAAGCTCGCCGACTACTTGGGTGGCTACGACGCGATGGGCGTCGATCAGGTGCAGGTGCGGTTCCGATCGCGCACGAGCGAAGAGCTGTGTGACCAGCTGGCGGCGTTCGCCAACGAAGTCGCCGTGTTGTGTCGTTGACGTCGTCGACAGGAGGCAAGGGGATGGGTTTGCTCGAAGGAAAGGTCGCGCTCGTGTCGGGCATCGGCCCCGGCATGGGTCGGGACATCTCGGTCTTGTTCGCGGAGAACGGTGCCGATCTGGTGCTCGGCGCGCGCACCGAGGCGAACGTCGATGCGGTAGCCGCCGAAGTCGAAGCCCTCGGCCGCAAGGTGGTGCGGCTCAAGCTCGACATCACCGACCGTGCGTCGTGCGCCGCCGCGGTGCAGGCGGCCGTCGAGGCGTTCGGTCGCATCGACGTGCTCGTCAACAACGCGTTCGACGATGGCGACCACCGCGCGTTCGAAGACGCCGACCTCGACCGGTGGCGCCAGGCGATGGACACCAACCTCTTCGGCACCCTCGGGCTGACACAAGAGGTGGTGCCGGTGATGAAGGAGCAGGGCGACGGGCGGATCGTGATGATCAACTCGATGTCGATGGTGAAGATCGCGCCGCGCTACGGCGCGTACGTGGCGTCGAAGTCGGCGCTGGCGGGCGTGACGAAGACGCTCGCCGCCGAGCTCGGCGAGTACGGGATCCGAGTGAACGCCGTGCACCCCGGCTACATCTGGGGGGACAAGGTGGAGGCCTACTTCCGCTACCGGGCCGACAAGCGGGGCGTGAGCTTCGAAGAGGAGTACGAGTCGGTGGCCGGCGACGCGCCACTGCGCTACCTGCCCCACTCCTCGGAGATCGCGGGCTCGGTGCTGTTCTTCGCATCGGACCTCGCCAAGCCGATCACCGGCCAGGCGCTGCACGTGAACGCCGGCCATTGGTTCGGAGGCTGATCAGGTGGTCAAGCTCACCGTCCTCGTCAAGCGGAACCCTGCGTTGTCCGCCGAGGAGTTCCACCGCCTCTGGCGCGAGCACGGCCGGATGATCGCCGGCGAGCCCTCGTTCGCTCGCCACATCCAGCGCTACGAACAGCATCACCGGGTGGAGGCTGACTACCGCAACGGCGACACCTTCGACGGGATGGCGTTGCAGTGGTTCGACCGCTACGCCGACTTCATCGCGTTCATCCAGGACCCGAAGTACGCCGAGCTCGTGCAGCCCGACGAGGAGCGGCTCCTCGACATGGACGGGCTCGTCGTGATCTTCACCGAAGAGGGCGAGACGTTCATCTAGCGCGGCGTTGCAGCCAACCGCGTTGGACGCGCTCGTGGTCGAGGCGATGGGTGCGAGCTCTGAGGATGTCAGCCGGCGTGCAGATGCCGACGATGTGCCCTTCGTCGACGACGAGGACGTGATCGAGGTCCTCCTCGAGGATCCGTTGGAGCGCCACGATGCCCAGGTCATCGGAGCGGACGGTGACCAGGTCGCCCTCGCCCGACCCGGCCACGAGCTCGTCGTCGCTGAAGTGAGCGGACATGAGGTCGCGCACCCAGACGGTGCGCAACGGGTCGACCTCGTACTCGGCGTGGACGCGAAGACCGCGTCGCGACAGCTTCTCGGTCATGAGGCTGTCGTGCAGCAGCGCGGTCGCGACGAGGTCGGCGAGGACGGCGGCCAGCATCAACGGAAGGATGGCCTTGTAGTCACCGGTGAGCTCGAAGACGAAGACGATGGAGGTGAACGTGGCGCGGGTGGCGGCGCCGAACACCGCAGCCATCGCGACGAGCGCGAACGCGCCTCGGGACACACCGATGGAGGGGAAGAGGTGCTCTGCCCCCGCACCGAAGAGGTTGCCGAAGCCGGCGCTGATGAGCAGCAAGGGAGCGAGCGTGCCGCCTGAAGTCCCGGAACCGAGCGCCACCCACCACACCACGAGCTTCACGAGGGCGAGCAGCGCGATCGTGCCGAGCGCGAGACGGTTGCTGAGCATGTCGGTGATGACGTCGTAGCCGACGCCCAACGTCCGGGGCGCGATCAGCCCGATGGATGCGAACAGGGCCGCCCCGATCACGGGGTGCCAGAAGTCGCGGACGGGGAGGCGCCGGAAGCCGGCCTCGACGATGAAGAGCCCCTCGGCGACGACGACGGCAAGGAGGCCGGCACCGAGGCCCAGCACGGCGAAGGCCGGCAACGTGGCCAGTCCCGCGAACGTGTGGTCCGGCACCGCGAAGAAGGCGCCGTCTCCGAAGAGCGCGGCGTGGACCCCGCCCGCGACGGCGGAGGCCACGACGAGCGGGATGAAGGCGCGGGTGGAGAACTCGAAGAGCAGCAGCTCGATGGCGAGCACGACCGCGGCGAGCGGCGTGCCGAACGTGGCGGCCATCCCGGCGGCGGCCCCGCTGGCCAGCAGGATCTTGCGCTCGGACGCGGTCATGGGGAGCAGCTGGCCGATGAGCGAGCCGATGGCGCCGCCGGTGACGATGATCGGCCCCTCGGCACCGAACGGGCCACCGGTTCCGATGCTGATCGCCGCAGACAGCGGCTTGGCGATCGCCGTGCGAGGAGCGATGCGGCTGTGCTTGGTCAGCACCGCCTCCATCGCCTCGGGGATGCCGTGACCTCGGATCGCGGGTGACCACAGCGCGAGAAGCGAGACCAACAGGCCGCCGAGCACTGCTGCGACGATGATGAGCGGCGACCGGTGCAGCGTGGAGAACGACGGGACGGTCCACCCCCACCTGTGGAACAGGGCGAGGTTGGAGATGAGCGCGATGAGCCGGAGCAGCACCCACGCCGCACCACCCGCGGCGAGACCGACGCCTGCGCCGAGGAACGTCAGCAGCAACAACCGGCGGGTGGCGGGGTCGAAGGCGGTGGAGCGCCGAGACTGACCACGAACGAACATCTCAACAAAAGTATCGTGACACGATGTATTGTCCAAGTCGTGGCGACGACGGCCGAGCTCACCGATCGCGAGTACCGCGCGCTCGCCGACTTCCGTCACGCCCTCCGGGTGTTCCAGCACTTCTCCGAGGACGCGGCCCGCGCCGAGGGGCTGGCCCCCAACCAGCACCAGCTGCTGCTCGCGGTCCGCGGCTTCGACGGCGAAGGTGCACCGACGATCTCCGATGTGGCCGAGCGGCTTCAGCTGCAGCACCACTCGACGGTCGAGCTGGTCGGTCGAGCCGTTCGGGCTGGGCTCCTGCGCCGCGCCCCTGACGCGGCCGACAAGCGCCGGCAGCGCCTCTCGCTCACGGCCAAGGGCGAGCGCAGGCTGTCGGCCCTCGCGGTGGTGCACCGCGACGAGCTGCGCCGGTTCCGCGACGAGATGGCCGACGTGCTCCGCGAGCTGGGTTAGCTGAACGCGGCGATCACGTCGGCGAAGCGTTCCACCGGCGCGATGTCGCCGGCGTCGGCGATGCCGATGATGGCCGCCTGCACGCCCGCTTCGGCCAGCTCGCGGTAGCGACCGACCTGCTCTTCGACGGTGCCGCTGTCTCCACCCTGGCGCGGCTCGTCACCGTCGAGCACTCGTGCCGTGGAGAGGTGGGTCACCGTGATGTCACCCAGGTCGCGCCCGACGTCGGCGCAATGACCGGCGAGCACGTCGACCTTGTGCCGCACGGTCGCGGGGTCACCGAACAGGTTGCAGGCGTCCGCGTGCTCGGCCACCAAGCGGAGCGTGCGGCGCTCACCGGAGCCGCCGACGAGGAGCGGCACGTGCTCCTGCAGCGGCCGCGGGTAGCAGATGGTCTCGGGCACCGATGTGGTCTTGCCCACGAACGACGGCGCTCCCTTGCCCCACATGAGCGGGAGCAGCCGGAGCGCGTCCTCGAGCAAGTCGTAGCGGCGCGTCACCGGCGGGAAGTCCCACCCGTAGAGCTGGTGCTCACGCGCGAACCACGCCGCCCCGAGCCCGCACACGGCTCGTCCCTCCGACAGCACGTCGAGCGTGGCGACGATCTTGGCGAGGTGGGCGAGGTTCCGGTAGGTGACGCCCGTGACCAACGTGCCGAGGGTGGCGCGCTCGGTGACCGCAGCCAGGTAGCCGAGCGTCGTGTAGCTCTCGAGCATGTCCTCCCACTCCCGGCCCACCACCGGGATCTGGAGGAAGTGGTCCATGACCCACAGGCTCGTGAAGCCCGCCTGCTCCGCAGTGCGGGCGATGTCCGCGAGCCGTCGTGCGGTCTCGGGCGGGCCGCCGGGCCAGGTGAAGCGTGAGATCTGAAGTCCGAACTCGAGTGGCATGGGAACCTCGCGTTGGCGCGCCGCTGAGGTGGGCGCGGTGAGGAAGGCCGGCGCCACGACGGCGACCGGACCGGGCGGGACGACGGAGGCGAAGCCCTCGTCGCTGAGCGTCGTGGCGACGGACTCCGCCGCCAGCAGCTGCGCGGTGAGCACCTTCGCCGGCACGGGGTGAGCCCGGCTCTTGTTGCGCGCCCGGCACACCGCCGCCTCGGTCGCGAACACGACGGCGACCGCGGGAGCGCGGTGGCGCGCCGCCAGCTCGAGGTAGGTGCGCCGGCGCTCCGCTTCGAGCGCGGTCGAGTCGATGACGGTGGTGAGGCCGCGGCGCAGCCGCCGGTCGACGATGAGGTCGAGGACCGCGAACGCATCC
>JBEEGB010000381.1:0-4824 GCA_041166585.1 Acidimicrobiaceae bacterium | reverse complement strand
CCATGTCACCGTTCTCGCCCGCCGTCCACGCCGAGCCCGTCCGGCACGCCAGCAGGATGCCCTTGTCGCCACCCGTGTCCGAGGCCACCGTGAGGGTGAGCGTGGGGTTGGTGTCGTTGGGTCCGAGCGTCGCCTTGAAGGCCGCGACCGCGGTGGAGCCGTCGGGGGCGCCCTGCACGTTGAGCTGGCCGGCCTTGACGTTCGGCGGCGGGGGCGCCGGCGCCGGCAGCGACTTGTTCTGCAGCTTCGACCACCAGCCCTGGCCGGTGATCACCACCGCGCTCGAGTCCGCACCGGCGCCGGGCCCGCCGAACGCGATGCCCATGCCGACCACGGTCAAGGCCACGGCTGCGAACCGCATCCGGCGCCTCATCCCTCACCGTCCTGACCGTGCGATGCCGCCACGAGCGGTGTCCGGCGGCGGGATCGAGGCTTGGCCGCAGCCGAAGGCGCCGACCCGTTCGTTCCAGTCGTCACGCCGGACCGGTTGATCGTGGCGAGGTCACCACCGAGGTAGGACGTGATGACCCGCTGGTCGTGGATCACCTCGTCGGGTGTGCCCTCGACGATCGGGTGGCCGAGCTCGAGGGCGATGATGCGATCGGAGATCGAGGTGATCAGCGGCATGTCGTGCTCGATGACGAGGAGCGCGCACCCCGTCTCGGCTTGGATGCGCTGCAGCAACGGCCCGAGCGCTTCGGTCTCGCGCTGAGCGATGCCGGACGACGGCTCGTCGAGCAACAGCACCCGCGGGTCATGGGCGAGGCACATGGCGAGGTCGACGATGCGGCGCGTGCCGGTCGACAGCTCGCGCACGAACTTGTCGCGGTAGGCGCCGAGGTTCATCAGCTCGACGAGGTCGGCGACCGACCACGCCACCTCGTCCTCGAGCTCGATCACCCCGGGCAGGGCCAGCATCGACGCGAGGTGGTCGCGCACCGGAAGGTGGCGCTCGAACCCGAGCGCGAGGTTCTCGGCGACGGTGAGCGACGGCACGAGCCGGGCGTCCTGGAACGACCGGCCGAGACGAAGCCACGCCCGTCGATCGGGTGAGAGCTCTGTCACGTCCAGGTGGTCGAGCAGGATTCGACCGTTGTCCGGTGTCAGGAAGCCGGAGATGAGGTCGAAGATCGTCGTCTTGCCCGCGCCGTTCGGGCCGATGAGGCCGAGGATCTCACCTTCGACGAGCGTGAAGCTCGCGTCGTCCACCGCCCGGATGCCACCGAACGTCTTGTTCACCTCGCGCAGCTCGAGGATGGTGTCCCGTTCGACCGGCTCGCCAGCGGCGGCCTTCGCCACCGCGGTCGGCTTCGTCGCGGAGGCCGCGCCGGTGGACTTCGCGGCGCCCTCGAGGAACACCGACCGCAAGATGTCGTCGCGCCCGAGCAGGTCGGCGGTCGAGCCCTCGAAGCGCACCTCGCCCTTCTCCAGGAAGTAGGCGCGGTCAGCGACGGTCAGCGCGACGTTGATCGACTGCTCCACGAGGATGATCGCGGTGCCGGACGCCTGGATGCGGCGCACGATCTCGAGCAGCTGCTCGACGATCGTGGGCGCGAGGCCGAGCGAGAGCTCGTCGATCATGAGGACCTTCGGCTTGGCGATGAACGCCATCCCGAGCGCGAGCATCTGCTGCTCGCCGCCCGACAGGTTGCCGGCGAGCTGGTCGATGCGCTCGCGCAAGCGAGGGAACGTGACGAGCACCTCCTCGACGGCCGTCTCGAGGTACTCGGGATCCTTGCGGTAGAGCCACCCGCCGGCACGAAGGTGCTCGGCAACGGTGAGGGTGGGGAACACGGCCTTGCCGCCAGGCACCTGGATGATGCCGGCCTTGGTGGTGGCCGCACCGTCGGTGTGGGTGATGTCTCGTCCGTCGAAGAAGATGGCTCCGCCGATGGGATCAGTGAGGCCGCTGATGGCGCGCAGCAGCGTCGACTTGCCGGCCCCGTTCGTGCCCAGCAGCGCGACGCACTCACCGCGGCGCACCTCCATGTCCACACCGAACAGCACCTGCACCTGGTCGTACGCCACCTCGACGCCGCGGCACACGAGCAGCGCGCCCTTGCCGCCCGACGCCGCCAACCGCTCACGGCGCAGCTCGGCGCCGAGGGACAGCAGCGACATCGCCCGCTGGGTGTCGTCGGCGACGAAGCGGTGACCGGAGCGCAGCACCAACCCACCGATGAGCCAGTACGGCGCGGTGACGGCGAGGCCCCAGCGCTCACCGCGTGAGTCGGCCAGCGCGGCGAAGCCCGGGAGGAAGTAGAGCGCCCACACACCCGCGACGAGGAACAGCGATCCGAAGCTGAACGACAAGGTGCGCACGCGGGCGGGAGAGACGAACGCCTGCGTGGCGTAGAACGGCGGGAAGAAGAAGCCGACGACGAAGCTCGTCACGAGCCCGATCACAACCACCATCCACAGCGCGGGCGACACGGCGATGAAGAAGATGCCGATGCCGACGAACCCGAGTGCGAGCCCTGCTCGCTTCAGCGGTTCGCCCATGCCCTTCGCCAGCCAACCCATGGTCCACCGTCCGGCGAGCTGGATGCCGACGAACGTCGCTGCCGCGTTGACGGCACCGATCAGGCCTCGGCCGAGCTCGGTGACACCGAACTCCTCTTCGAGGAACAGCGGCAGCAGGTAGGCGAGGGGGATGAGGCCGGCGCCGATGAAGAACCAGGACAGGAACTGGCGCTTGAGCGTCTTGATCGAGAACAGGATGCGACGCGCCTCGCCGAAGGGAACCGGCTCCTCGTCCTCGACCACCAGTGCCGCGTCCGGGTCATCGGTGCCGCCCCGCACGGGATCATGGAGCTTGGTGGCGCCGAAGATCCCGGTGACGACGATGGGGATGAGCAGCACCGCGAAGGCGGCACGCCAGTCGAACACCGCGGCCACGCCGCCCGCGAGAGCGGACCCGACGATCGTGCCGAAGTAGATGCCGTTGCGGTGGGCCGCGAACACACGCGGCCGGTCACCGGGTTTGTAGTAGTCGGCCAGCAGCGAGTTGTGGATCGAGTCGTTCAGCAGGCGGCCGATGCCGTTGCCCAAGCGGAAGAGGATCAGCAGGGCAAGCACAGGTGCCAGGCCGGTCAGGAACGAGAAGAACCCGGCGATGATCGCGCCGGCGATGACGAGCTTGCGACGGGGGAGCCGGTCGCCGTAGTAGCCGGCCGGCACCGCGAGCAGCAGCACGATCGTGAGGTTGAGGACGACGATGAACCCGAACGCGGCGCGGGTGAGGCCGAACGCCGCGCGGATGTTGGGTGCGAGGACGTTGAACGCAGCTGTGTCGAACTCGTCGAAGAAGAACAAGAGGAACAGCACCGAGAGCGGGAACGTCGGCTCACCGCCGCAGATGTCGTCGAGGCGCTTCTTGAGGCCCCTCACGAGTCCACGACCTCGAGCTCTCGCGGTTCGTGCCCGTTCGAGGAGACGGCGAAGTGCTCGTGCTCGCCCGCATCCGCGAGGGGCACGAGCTCGCCGCACGCCGGGCACGCGATGACAGGGACGTCGTTGTCATCGGCCAGCGGCAGCTCGAGGTGGGGCTCGGGGACCGCTTGGTCGGTCACCAGCGTGTCGGCCACGAGGCTCGGTACGAGGACGCCGCGCTTGGAGGCGACCCGACGCAGCCACCCGTCACGGATCTTGAACATCCCTTCGGCGAGGCCGCCGGGCAGGAACAGCAGCAGCACCAGGAGACCGAGACCGGTGGTCAGCAGGCTGATCTGGTCGATGTCGCGGAGCCCGGGGAGCAGCGGCAGACCACGGACGTACAGCGCGCCGAGCATCGCTCCCGGCAGCGAGCCGATCCCACCGATGACGGTGAGCAGGAAGATCTCGATGGAGCGCTCTGGCGGGAAGGCGTTGTCGGCGAACGCGCGGTTCTGGTAGGCGAGGAGCGCGCCGGCCATGCCTGCGATGAAGCCGGAGATCGCGAACGCGGCGAGCCGGGACCGGGCCAGGTTCACTCCGAACGCCTGGGCCACCCTGCCGTTGTCGCGCACGGCGATGAGCACGCGACCGGATCGGTGTCGCCGTAGCGACCGTGCCATGGCGAGCGCGAGGACGAGGAACACCAGGCACAGGTAGAAGTACTTCGCGTCCTTCGTGAGGTGCAGAGGACCGATGTCGCTCGAGTCCTCGAGGTCGATCGAGCCCAACAGGATCGGCCGGTTCGCGAGAGCGCCGCTCTTCGGGAGCAACCACGCGAAGTAGTCCTTGTTGAGCAGCGACTGGACGGCGAACGCGAACGCGAGCGTCGTCACCGCCAGGAACAGACCCTGGATCCTCAGCGCCGGCAAGCCGACCGCCACCGCGATGGCTGCGCCCACGAGCGCGCCCGCGGCGATGGTGATGAAGAAGTCCCAGTGGTGGTTGGTGGCGAGCCCTGCCGCGGTGGCCGAACCGATGCCGGCGATGGCGTACTGCCCGAGGCTGATCTGACCAGCCCAGCCGGTGAGCACCACCAGCGAGACGCCGATGATGGCGTAGATCACCATGATCGTCGCTTCCGGGGTCTGGCTGTCACCGAGGATGAACGGCGCGCCGAGCACGAAGAGACCGACCAGCACGGCGAGGACCGTCAGCGTGCGGCGCACCTCAGGGAGCTTGCGCAGCTCGAGTGGGATCGGGCGCACCTCCTTCACGACCTGCCACGACGATGCCCCCAGCTCCATCGCCCTCGACAGCTTGCCTCGCTGCACGAGCAGGGCGACCACCACGACCACGAACACCGCGGGGTCGCTGAGCCCGGCAGTGTTGGTGGAGAACACGATCGTCTGGTCGACGATGCCGATGAACAGGCCGGCGAGGAACGCGGTC
>JBEEGB010000380.1:0-7440 GCA_041166585.1 Acidimicrobiaceae bacterium | reverse complement strand
TGGCCGGCGACGCACGACCAGGTGGTCGCCGCGGCGAAGCTCGTCCCCGACGAGGTCGTGCAGCTGATCACGGCATCGGGCACGCCGGACGAGTGCAAGGCGAAGGTGGCGGAGTACATCGCGTCGGGTTGCACATGTCCTGTGCTCTACCCGCTCGGTGCCGATGTCGGCGCCATGATCGAAGCCTTCAGCGGCTGGGAGCCGTGAGCCAGGCCGCGATGTCGTCGCGGGACTTGGCCTTGAGCGCCTCGGGAGCCCCTGACGCCTCGACCGAGCAGTGCGCGATCAGCGCAAGTCGGGCGTCGTCGAAGCCGAGCTCGCTGCGACACAGCTCGTACTCCTCGAGCAGACCCGGACCGAACAGCAGCGGGTCATCGGCGTTGACGCTGCAACGCACCCCGGCGTCCAGCAACGCGCCGAGCGGATGCTCGTCGAGCGAGGGCACGACGGAGAGCATGACGTTCGACGTGGGGCACACGTCGAGGCACACGGCGCTGGCGGCGAGGCGCGCCACCAGGTCAACGTCCTCGATGGCGCGCACACCGTGCTGGATCCTGTGCGCGCCGAGATCGTCGAGGGCACTGGCCACGCTGGCAGGGCCGTCGAGCTCACCGGCGTGCGGCGTCGAGAGCAGCCCGCCGTCCGTCGCGATGGCGAACGCCTCCGCGAACGGCTTCGGGCCGAAGAGAGCCTCGTCGTTGGCCAGCCCGAACGCGACGACCCCCTGCGAGGCGTAGCGCACCGCCAGCTCGGCCAGCTCGACGGCCTCGTCCGGATCGACGGTGCGATCGGCGGCCACGATGAGCCCGGCGCCGATCCCGTGACGCGCCGACGACTCCTCCAACGCGTCGAGCGCGACCTCGAGCACCGCCTCCACCGAGCCGAGCGAGTCGGCGTAGCGCGGCAGGTAGAACGCCGGCTCCACCCACACCGCTCCGGCCTGTGCTGCGTCCTCCACGACCTCGTCGAACAGGCGACGCACGTCGGCTTCGCACTGCAGGACCCCGCACGCCGCGATGTACATCCCGGCAAATGCCGCGAACGATCCGTAGCCCCGTGTCGGTGGCACTTCGATGGAATACTGTGCCGCGAGCGTCGAGAGTGTGGAGGGCCTCATAGCGCCTTCGAGGTGCACGTGCAGATGGGCCTTGGGAAGTGAGGCAAGGTCGCGCATCCGCTGACGCTAGAGCGCAGAACCCGGCTGGTTGATGGCGAAACCCAGCGTTCACGTCCGGACAACACACCGGACACGGCTACGCCGTAGTTTTCAACAAGATGTTGAACCGCCCCAAGGAGGCAGCGTGACGGAAAGGCTCGACCGCAGGACGTTCATTCGACGAGGCGCGCTCGGCGCAGCGGGGGTGGCGTTCCTGGGTAGTCCGCTGCTTGCGGCGTGCAGCAGTGACAAGAAGACCACGACGGCTGCGTCCGGAGCATCGGGCGCGTCGTCCGCAGCTGCGAGCTTCGGCTCGATGGACTTCCAGTGCTCCTGGATCAAGAACGTCGAGTTCGCCGGCGAGTACATCGCGGACACGAACGGCTACTACAAGGACGCCGGCTTCTCGACCGTCAACCTGATCACCGGCGGACCCGGCATCAACCAGGACTCCGTGGTGGACAGCGGCAAGGCGTTCATCGGGACCAGCGACCCGACGATCACCGCACCGGCCATCCTGAGCGGCGCCAACATCATCGTCGTCGGCGCGCAGTACCAGAAGAGCCCGTTCGCGATCATGTCGCTCAAGTCGAACCCGATCCCGACGCCTCAAGCCATGAAGGGCAAGAAGATCGGTGTGCAGCCGACGAACGAGGCGATCTGGAACGCCTACCTGTCGGCCGCCGGCATCGACCCGTCGACGGTCACGAAGGTGTCGGTCGGCTTCGACACGTCCGAGCTCGTCGCCGGCGCTGTCGACGGCTGGTTCTCGTTCATCACCAACGAGCCGAACGAGCTCAAGGCCAAGGGCATCGAGACGGTGACGTTCCTGCTCGCCGAGACAGGCCTCCCGCTCGTCTCGCAGCACTACATCGTCAACAAGAAGGCGCTCGCCGACAACCGCCCCAGGATCAAGGCTGCCCTGCTGGCCGAGGTCAAGGGCTGGCGGGACAGCTTGAAGACCCCCGCCACCGGCGCACACCTCGCGGCCACCAAGTACGGCGTCGACCTGAAGCTCGACGAGGCCGAGCAGACGAACGAGTCGATCGACCAGAACAAGCTGATCCTCACCGACGACACGAAGGCCAACGGCATCTTCACGATCACCGACGCCCACGTCGCCGAGACGCTCGCGTCGCTCGCGAAGGCCGGCACGGTGATCACCAAGGACAAGCTGTTCGACCTCTCACTGATCAACGAGATCTACACAGAGCACCCCGAGCTCAAGACCCCGCCGTCCTGAGGTCTCGATGCCCGATACCTTGACCGACCTGACCTCTGACGACGCGGCAACGGTCTCCGGCGCTCCCGACGGCAGCGGCATCTCACTGCGCGGGTTGCGCAAGGAGTTCAAGGTCGGGCGCAACCAGGTCATCGCCCTCGAGAGCGTCGACCTGGCGGCGCCCGCCGGAGCCTTCGTCGCCCTGCTCGGCCCATCAGGCTGCGGCAAGTCGACGATCCTGCGGATCCTGGCCGACCTCGAGCAGCCAACCGCAGGAGAGGCGTTGGTGCACGGCGAGCCGCCATCGGCAGCTCGCCGGAACCATCACCTCGGCATCGCGTTCCAGGACGCGGCGCTCCTGCCGTGGAGGTCGGTGACGACCAACATCCGCCTGCCCCTCGAGGTGAGCGGCGTGAAGGTGCCGCCCGATGCGATCAGCGCGCTGATCTCCCTGGTCGGGTTGGAGGGGTTCGAGACCGCACGTCCGGCGCAGCTCTCCGGTGGCATGAGGCAGCGCGTTGCCATCGCCAGGGCGCTGGTCGTCGAGCCGAAGATCCTGCTGCTCGACGAGCCGTTCGGTGCACTCGACGAGATGACGCGCCAGCGGCTCAACCTCGAGCTGCAGCGGGTGTGGACCGAGCGCTCCGCCACGACGTTGCTCGTCACCCACTCGGTGTCGGAGGCGGTGTTCCTCGCCGACACGGTGGCGGTGATGAGCCCCCGACCGGGGCGCATCGTGGCAACGGTGCCGATCGACCTGCCCAGGCCGCGGACCCCCGACATGATGCGGACACCGCACTTCCACGAGCTCTGCGACCAATTCAGCGAGCTGCTCTTCGGGCGAGGCGGCGTGGTCGCAGAGGACGGTTGATGGTCGCCACCACCGCTCCATCGACCGGGCGTCGATGGATGCCCAGCTGGCTGTCGAGCGTCATCGGTGTGGTGGCGCTGGTGGCCATCTGGCAGCTCGTGGGCAGCACGATGTTCAAGGAGGCCGGCTCCGTCCCGACTCCGAGCAAGGTCATCAGCCAGCTCGTGGATGACCCGAGCTTCTACTGGCGGAACCTGTCCACCACCATGAAGGCCGCCGCGCAGGGCTGGCTGTGGGGCAACGTGCTCGCCATCGGGCTCGCGCTCCTCGTGCTCGTCGTGCCGCTCGTCGAGCGGCCGGTGATCCAGATCGGCGTGGTGTCGTACTGCCTGCCCATCGTCGCCATCGGACCGATCTTCACGATCGTGTTCGACGGACAGACGCCGAAGGTGGTGCTCGCCGCGATGTCGGTGTTCTTCACGACGCTCATCGGCGCGCTGGTCGGGTTGCGCAGCGCCGACCCCACGACGCTCGACGTGATCCACGCGTACGGCGGCAACTCGGTGCACAAGCTGGCGAAGGTGCGGTTCCGCGCCGGGCTTCCCAGCCTGTTCGCGGGGCTCCGCGTCGCGGCGCCCGCCGCGGTGCTCGGGGCGATCATCGGCGAGTACTTCGGCGCCGATCGTGGTGTCGGGGTGGCGATGATCGCCGCCCAGCAGCGCCTCGACGCGCCCACGACGTGGGCGCTCGCGCTGATCGCCACCGCGGCTGCTGGCCTTGCCTATGCCGCGACCGCGCTCGTCGGGCGCCTGCTCACGCCGTGGGCGCCGAGGAACGTCACATGACCGTCCTCGACCTCGAGCAGGCAGGTGCGGACGAGCGGCTGAAGACCGCAAGGGCGTCCCGGTCCAAAGGCGTCGACCTCGCCGTGCGGGCGCTGAAGGGCCTGCTCTCGAGCGCTGTCTCCATCGGCATCATCCTCGGCGGGTGGTGGCTCTTCCTCGAGTACTTCCAGGTCTCGCCGTTCATCGGCAAAGGTCCGAGCGATGTGTGGCACTACCTGTTCAGCGGCCCGACGGCGGCGGCGCACCGGCGGGTCATGATGGACCAGTCGGGCATCACGCTGCGCGACGCCGGGCTCGGCCTCGTCGCCGGCACGGTCACCGCCATCGCGGCGGCCGTCGCGTTCAACCTCTCGAAGGCGATCGAGCGCACCTTCATGCCGATCGCGATGGTGCTGCGCTCGGTGCCCCTCGTGGCGATGACGCCGCTCATCGTCATCATCTTCGGACGCAACCTCCGGGCCGTCACGATCATCGCCGGCATCGTCACGTTCTTCCCGACGCTCGTGAACCTGACGCTGGCGCTGCGGTCGACGCCGCGAGACTCGATCGACCTCCTCAAGGCGTACGGCGCCTCGCCCGCCGCGACGATGCGCAAGGTCCAGATCCCGAGCGCGCTGCCCGCCCTGTTCGCGTCGCTTCGGGTCGCGGCTCCACTCGCCCTCGTCGGGGCCCTGCTGTCTGAGTTCCTGGCGACCGGCGAGGGGCTCGGCTCGGAGATCCTCCGGGCCGGGGCGCTCTCCGACTACAGCGGCCTGTGGGCGCGCGTCGTGCTCGTGACGCTGTACTCGATCATCCTCTACAAGGTGATCGGCGGCATCGAAGGCCGCGTCCTCGCGCGCTACGCCCCGAGCTACGGCCGCTAACCAGTCGTTTGTTCGGTGCTGACTTCGGAATTTCCGTAGTCATCACCGCCAGAACGGCTGTGGGGCGGCTATCGCCGGGCGTTCTTGACGAAGTCGGCGAGGCCGTGGCCGGGCGCGAGGCGCTCGCCTCCGTACCAGCCACCACGCACATGGCGGCGGATCGCTCCGGGCCCGTCGTCGGTGGCCCTCGCGGCCGAGTGCCAGAGGCCCGAGTGGTGCAGCAGGACATCGCCGCGATCGCAGTACACGGCCAGCTCCCCTGGCACCTTCTCGAAACCGAGCGGCATGCCGTCGGTGCCCCCGAGGTGGGAGCCCGGCACGATCCGAAGGAAGCCGTTCTGGGGCGAGGTGGCGTCGATGTGGATGGTGAACGCCATCGACGGCCACGACGCGAGGTTCGGGCCCGACTGGAAGTCGCTGTGCCAACCGATGCGCGAGTAACCCGACCGCTCGCCGGGACGGGCGTCCTGGTACACGACACCGAACCGATCGTCCTCGAGGAGCCAGCAGTCCTCCCCCAGCGCGAGCCGCGCCGCCTCGACCAGCACCGGGTGCAACACCGCCTCGCGAGCCACGGGCGAGACCTCCGTCAGGTGGCACACGTAGTGGGCGAACGGCTGCCCGTCGATCATGGCGTCGGGCTCGTCGAGGATCACGGTGCCGCACTGCTCCGGAAGCTCGCCGGCGAGCAGCGCGCCTTGCTGGCGTTCGAGCTCGACCTCGAGTGCCGTCAGCGAGTCCTCGCTGTAGAGGCCGCGCAGGATCGCATAGCCGTGCTCCTCGAAGGACGAGACCGCCGCGTCGAGCTGCTCGGACCGGAACGCCATCGTCACTGGACGGTGCTCGGCAGCTCGACCACGGCCCGGGTGCGACCGCCGACGATCTTGGCCCGGAGCCACTCCCCCGCGAGCACCGGCTCGTACCGAGCCGGGTACTGCTCGCTGCAGCACGACGGGATGCACTCGATCACCACCGACGGGTCACCGTCGAGGAACCGGGCGATCGAGCGGCGCCGCACCGGTACGTCCGGGCCGACGCCCAGACCCACAGCAGCACGAGGCAGCACGCGGTGCAACGTCGAGTGCCAGCGGTCGTTGGTCCACATCGCGAGCATGTCGCCGATGTTGCCGAGGAACGTGCCCTTTGCGACGGAGACGTCGTGCCACCTCCCGTCCCTGCGCACCTGCAGGCCGGGGATGTCATCGGCGGCGAGGAGGGTCAGCACGCCGTAGTCGGTGTGCGCCCCGAGGCCCATCTGGCCGTGCTCGGGATCGGGTGCGCCGGGGTGGCGCTCGTAGTTGATCGCCCTGGTGGTGATCACCGACCCGTCGCAGCGCTCGACCAGCCAGGTCTCGGGCAGGTCGAGGGCGATGGCCATCGCCCGCAGCACGTCGTCGGCGACCATCCTCAGCGCGGTCTCGTAGGCGAGGAACGCGTCGCGCATGCCCGCCGGGCGCTCAGGCCAGACGTTCGGGTGGAAGTGGTGGCCGAGCCCTTCGTAGCGCGGGCCGACGGCGTCCTCCCGCCCGAACGTCATCGCCTCGAACAGGTCCGCCGGGGTCTCGGCACCGAGCGTGTAGGCGAGTCCCTCGCGACCCGGCTCCGTGTAGCCCCGGTTGGCCGCGGGCTCCTCCACGACGTAGCGCAGCTTCTCGTCCATCGGCAGCGCGAAGAACTCCGTGCACGCCTCGAGCCAGCGCTCGACGACGGCATCGGGCACGCCGTGGCCCGTCAGCACCAGGAAGCCGGTGTCCCGGCAGGCCGCGTCGATGGCGGCCGCCACACCAGCGCGGTCCGTGGGTCCCCCGGAACGGAACGGCGCAAGGTCGACGGGGTGAACCGCCAGCTGTTGGTTGTGCTCCACACCGACAGTCTTCAACAAAAGGTTGAACGCGTGTGTCAATGCTCGGTAAACACCATCGATGGCTGAACCTTTGTGCGACCTTCTCGTCACCGGTGCCGACCTGGTCGCCACCGTGGATGACGACCGGCGAGAGATCGCAGGGGGCTGGGTCGCGATCGACGACGGCCTCGTCGTCGCGCTCGGCGGGCCGGGCGATGCCGCGCCCACCGGACGGGACGTGCTGTCCGCGGCCGGCTGCCTCGTGACTCCAGGGCTCATCAACACCCACCACCACATCTACCAGAACCTCACGCGCAGCTACCGGCCCGCGGTCAACGGCTCGCTGTTCCAGTGGCTGACCACGCTGTACCCGCGCTGGGCGCTGCTGGACGAAGAGGCCGCCTACGTGTCGGCGTGGGTGGGCTTGGCCGAGCTGGCCCTCGGTGGATGCACCACGTCGACCGACCACCTCTACGTGCACCCACGCGGCGGTGGCGACCTGATCAGCGCGGAGATCACCGCGGCGCGCGAGCTGGGCATGCGCTTCCACCCGACCCGCGGGTCGATGAGCCTGTCGGAGAAGGACGGCGGCCTCCCACCCGACTCGGTCGTCCAGGACGACGACGAGATCCTGGCCGACAGCGAGCGGCTCGTCGCCAAGCACCACGACCCCTCGTGGGGCGCGATGGTCCGCATCGCG
>JBEEGB010000379.1:0-3507 GCA_041166585.1 Acidimicrobiaceae bacterium | reverse complement strand
CGTCGCGGCGTGGATCAGCGCCGACACCGGGGTCGGGCCGGCCATGGCGTCCGGGAGCCACGTGTGGAGGATGAACTGGCCAGACTTCGACATCACCGCCGCGGTCAGGCACAGCGCCGACACAAGCAAGAGGAGGTGACGGACCTCGCCGGTGTTGGCCATCGTGTTGATCGTCGGGATGTCGAAGCTCTTCGTCGCCCAGAACAGCGTGATCATGCCGATCATGAGCCCGACATCGCCGACGCGGTTGGTGAGGAACGCCTTCAGCGCGGCGTCGGAGTTGGGCTTCTCCTCCCACCAGTGCCCGATGAGCACGAACGAGCACAGGCCGACGAGCTCCCAGCTGGTGATGAACTGGACGGTGCTGCGGCTCATCACGAGCATGAGCATCGAGGCGGTGAAGAGGCTGAGGAACGCGAAGTAGTGCGTGTAGCGGCGATCGCCTCCGACGTAGTCCGTGCTGTAGATGTGCACGAGCAGGGAGATGATCGTGACGACGAGGAGCATCATCACGCTCAAGCCGTCGACGAACGTCCCCACCTCGAACTTCACGGAGCCGGACTCGAACCAGGTGAAGCCGGTGACGACCGGATCGACGGCGTGCTCTGCCTCGTGGCCGGCCTCGGTCGCCGGCGTCCCTGGTGCCTGCTCGACCGGCGCCTCCTGTGCCGGCGCCTCCTGTGCCGGCGCGGCCGCGTGCTCGGTCGTCGTCGGGGCGTGGCCGGCATCGTTGACCCGGCTGACCCACGAGCCGGCGGAGGCGATGGCCAGCAGCAGGCACAGGCCCACCGCGGCGATGCCGACCTCGGCGCCCTTGTAGCGCATGCGCTTGCCGAAGAACAGGATGATGACGAACGACGCCGCCATGATCGCCGGCAACAGGTAGACGTGGTGGAGGATCATCGGCCGGCCCTCATCCGCGCATCGAGCTGAGCTCGTCCAGGTCGATGCTGCGCCGGTTGCGGTACAGCAGGAGCACGATGGCAAGGCCGACACCGACCTCAGCGGCGGCGATGGCGATGACGAACAAGGCGAACACGGCGCCGACCGGGTTGTGCTGCATGGCCCCGAACGCGACGAGGTTGATGTTCACCGCGTTGAGGATGAGCTCGATCGACATGAGGACCATCACGCCGTTGCGGCGGGCGAGCACCCCGTAGACGCCGATCGAGAAGAGGACAGCCCCGAGCAGCAGGAACTGGTTGAGCAGCACCCCTACTCCTTTCGAGCCAGGACGATCGCGCCCACGAGGGCGGCGAGGAGCAGGACGGACACGACCTCGAACGGCACGAGGTACTGGGTGAAGATCGCGTCGCTGATCGCGGCGGTGTTGGATCCGGTGGACTGCAGGTCGGCGGCCTCGATGTGGTCGATGCGCGCCCGCAGCGCGGACTTCACGTCATCGGCCTGCTGCAGCTCGTCGACGCGGCTCTTCAGGTCTGCCTTGGTCAGGCCGGGACGGTCCGTCGGCAGCCCGAGATCGACGAGCACGCTGGTCACCTCGGGCGCCGCGAAGGTCACCCGGGTGTCGTCGGGCAGCTCGTCGGCGTGGAACGCGTCGACGAGCGTGAACGACAGCACGCCGAGCAGCGCGATCGCCACGAACAACGCCATGGGCCACCCGCGGGTGGTGAGCTGGGAGTCGGCGCCGATCTGGGCGCGGGTGAGCATGATGCCGAACAGGAACAGCACGACGATGGCGCCGATGTACACCAGCACCTGCGTGACGCCCACGAACTCGGCACCAACGAGCAGGAAGCTGGCACCGACCGCGGCGAGCACCAGCACGAGCCAGAGCGCGGCGTGCACGATGTTCTTCGTGGTCACGACGCGGATCGCGCCGAACGTGGCCATCGCCGCGATCACACCGAAGGCAATGTTCTGGGCAAGCATGTCTACTTGCCGCCGCCCTTCTTCGGCAGCTTGCGGACCTTCACCTCGGCGCCGGCCTCGTAGGGCTCGAACTCGGGCACGGTGTCCATCCACTCGACGAGGCGCTCCTTGTCATGGAGCAGGTCGGCGATCTTCGGCTCGGAGTACTCGTACTCCGGGCTCCAGAAGATCGCGTCGAACGGGCAGACCTCGACGCAGATGCCGCAGTACATGCACAGGCCGTAGTCGATGTCGAAGCGATCGAGCGCGCTGACCGTGCGGGGCTTGCCGCCCTCGCGGCGCGGCGGCGCCTTCTCCTTGTGCCCTTCGATGTAGATGCACCAGTCGGGACAGCTGCGCACGCACAGCATGCAGACCGTGCAGTTCTCCTCCAGCAGCGCGATCACCCCGCGGGCGCGCGTCGGCGGCGCCTCCTTCTCGTGGGGGTACTGCACCGTCTGCGCGCCCTTGCTCGGCGAGGGGATGAGCTTCTTGATCCCCTTGTTGGGGAACATGGTCTTGGTCAGCTCTTTGAACGTGACCCCCGCACCCTTGATCATTCCGGGGACCTTCGGCATCAGAACACCACCTTCAGGACCATCGTGGCGAGGATGTTGATGAGCGACAGCGGGATCAGCACCTTCCATGCCAGCTTCTGCAGCTGGTCCTCGCGGAACCGCGGGTAGGTGAAGCGGACGAAGAAGATCACGCCGCCGATCACGATCATCTTCGTGAGCAGGACGAGCGGGCCGACCACGTTCATGTAGCTGGCGTGCACGTCGAGACCAGGCAGGTACCAGCCGCCGAAGAACAAGGTGGCGGCCAATGCGGCGAACGCGCCAGCCGACGCGAACTCGGCGATGAAGAAGAGGAGGAAGCGCAGCCCCGAGTACTCGGTGAGGTAGCCGGCAACGATCTCGGACTCGGCGATCGGCATGTCGAAGGGCGTCTGCGTCAGCTCGGCCTGCATGGCGATCAGGAAGATCGCGAACCCGAGCCACTGGGTGAGGATGTAGGGGTTGCCGATGCCGCTGAAGCCGAACACGGATCCGTTGGCCTGCGCCTCGACCATCTGCTGCAGGTTCAGGCTGCCGGCCTGGATCACCACGCCGACGACGGCGAGCACCAGCGGCAGCTCGTACGCGATGAGCTGTCCGGCCGCGCGCAGGCCGCCGAGCAACGAGTACTTGTTGGCTGAAGCCCATCCGGCGATGAGCACACCGATGACCGAGAGCGACGACACCGCCAGCGCGTAGAAGATCCCGACGTCGAGGTTCGCGAAGTAGGCGTCCGGACCGAACGGGACGGCGACGTACACCAGCAGCACCGACGCGACGACGATGTACGGCGCGAGCTGGAAGAGACGACGGTCGGCCCGGTCGGGGACGATGTCCTCCTTCTGGAAGAACTTGCCGACCTCGGCCACCAGCTGCAGCTGACCGTGCGGGCCGGCCTCCATGGGACCGAGGCGGCTCTGCATGAAGCTGACCATCTTGAACAGGAACAGGTTGACGAACGCGCCGGCCGGGAGCAGCACCGCGGCGAGCACGCCGACCGACCGCAGGATCGTCTGTTGCCAATAGGCCAGATGGATCGCGATCACCGGTCGATGTCACCAAGGATGAAGTAGAGGGA
>JBEEGB010000378.1:0-3442 GCA_041166585.1 Acidimicrobiaceae bacterium | reverse complement strand
GACGACGCCGGCGACCGTCACCTTCGCTGCGGGCAGGCCGGTGCGGCCGATGGCGATCGTGTCGCCGGGCTTTGCGTGGAGGTTGGCCGCGGTCTGCTGGGCGAGCAGCACGCCGTTGTCGGCGCCGAGCAGCGTGCGGATCGCGTCAGGGAACGTCGATTCGTAGCCGTCGGGGATGCCCATCACGACGCCTGCGCCGGTGGTCTGCTTCGACGTGCCCGTCACCGCCGAGAGCGCGCTGGTCGAGGCGAAGCCGACGGGCAACGCAGCGGCGACGCCCGCCTGGTGACCGACCGCGTCGAGGACCACGCTCTGGTCGGCACCGGGTTGCAGCTGCACCTGCCAGTCAACCGCCACGTGCTCCGCGGCACGCGCGGTCATCGTCCGCTTCGACGCCGCGAGGAACGACCCGAGGGATGCGAGCAAGGCCACCGTGACGGCGATGCCCGCGGCCTGCGCGAGCGCCCGGCCGCGGCGCCTGCCAACCGCGCCGCGGACCCACATCAACGCGAGCACGCAGCCTCCTCGGCCACTCGCAGCCGGCCGTCGTCCATGGCCCATCGCCGCGCGAACCGCTCGGTCACCCGGGGGTCGTGGGTGGCGACGAGAAGCGCCGCCCCGGAGACCAAGGCCGCGGAGAGCAGGGCGTCGATCACGACCGCGGCGGTGGCGTGGTCGAGCTGGCCCGTGGGCTCATCCGCGACGATCAGCTTCGGGTTGGCGACCAGCGAGCGGGCGACGGCGACCCGTTGCGCTTGCCCGCCGGAGAGCTCGTCGGGCACCTTGGCCGCGAGAGCCGAGAGCCCGAGGAGCGCCAGGGCGTCGGCGGCGGCCGAGCGTGCGCTCGGGTCGTCCGTGCCGGCGAGGACGAGCGGCAACGCGACGTTCTCGAGCACGTCGAGCGCCGGCATGAGGCTCGGTGCCTGGAACACCACGGCCACCGGCCCGGGTCGGAGCTTCTCCTTCGTGCCGATGCCCGGCCACGAGATGGTGCCGGTGGTGGGGGAGTCGAGTCCGGCGAGCAGGTGCAGCAACGTCGACTTGCCCGAGCCGGAGGGGCCGGTGACCGCGATGCGGTCTCCGCGCTCGACGCGGCAGGTCGCGCCGTAGACGGCGACGACTGCTGCCGGTCCCTTGCCGAACGTTCGGGCCACCTCGTCGGCCGTGACCAGCGGGCGTTCGTCCGGGCTCGTCACGCGACGAATCGCCCGTCGTCCATGTGCACGACACGGTCGGCGGCGCTGCTCACCGCGTCGCTGTGCGTGACGACGACGACGGCGGCGCCCTCGCGGGCCTGGCGGCGGAGCAACGTGATCACGTCCGTCTCGATGACCGAGTCGACCTCGCCCGTCGGCTCGTCGGCCAACAGCACCGTTGGGTGGTTGGCACACGCGACCGCGAGCCCGGCTCGCGCCACCTCGCCGCCCGACAGCTCCTTGGGCAGCGCGCCGCGTCGATGGGAGAGTCGCAGCTGCTCGAGCAGCTCGTCGCTGCGGCCACGATCGGGGCAGCGCGCGAGACGCTGCACGAACGTGATGTTCTCGTCGACCGTGAGGTGGTCGAGGAGCGTCGCCGTCTGGAAGAGGAGGCCGATGTCACGGGCTCGCAGCGCGGCTCGCTCTGGTTCAGGGCGGCGGCTCACGACCCGCCCGCCGACGCGCACCGTGCCCCCGTCGGGGTCGTCGAGCCCGGCGAGGCAGGCGAGGAGCGTCGACTTGCCCGAACCCGACGGGCCCTGCACGGCCACCAGCTCACCGAGCTCGACCTTCAGCGACACGCCGGCGAGCGCGACGACCTCCTCGTCACCCTGGTGGAAGAACCGGTACAAGCCCTGGGCTTCGAGCATCGCTCGCTAGCTCCACACGAAGGAGTCGGTGACGATCTTCCAGGGATCGACGTTGTCGGCCCCGACAGGGCCGGCGAGGACGACGATCGCTTCCTTGCCGCCCTGCCAGAACTCGTACCGCTCCACCGCGAGCTTCACGACCTTGCCGGTGACCGCGTTGGGCGCGCTGTCGGCCTTGTAAGTGATCAGGACAGCCGATCCGGCTTTGCGTTGGACGGTGCTCACGCTGTCGAGCTGGAAGCCGGGCGTGGCCGACTGGATCGATGCGACCTCGTCCTGCCGAGCCGACGTCTCGGTCGGCGCCGAGGCGGCCGCGACGACGCGCAGCTGCACGCTGTTGAAGTTGTCCGTGTACGTGCTGATGCCGGCCTGGGTCGTGTTGCTCCAACCTTCCGGCACCTTGATCGCGAACGGTCCGTCGGAGTCGGTGACCGACACGTACACCTGGGTGTCCGGGATGTCTCCGGCCGCGTTGACGTCGGGTGCGTTCGGATCGACGCCCGTGACGGTTGTCGGCTGCGACGTGCCCGGAGCGGCCGATGATGACGACGACGACGAGCCGGAGCCGCTGCTCGCCGACGGCGTGACCTTCGACGAACCGCTCGAGCAGGCGAACAGGATGATCGAGCCTGCTGCGATCGCGCCGAGCGCGCGGGGCGCGCGTCGACGACGCGCTGTCGGTTCTGTGGCCATGCGAGCGACCATACGGACGAGCTGGTCTGGCGAGGGTCCGGGCCCGGTCAACAACGGGTAAAGCCCGGCGCGGCGCCTGTCGGCGGGGCAACACCTCTCCTACGCTGCGTCCGTGGGTGCACGGATCCTGCTCATTGAAGACGACAGCGCGATAGGTCGCGGCGTCGCCCAAGCACTCGAGACCAGCGGTCACGACGTCGACTGGGTGACGAGTGGTGCCGACGCGCTCGATCACGCGGAGGCCGATCCGCCGGCGTTGGTGCTGCTCGACCTCGGGCTCCCCGACACCGATGGCGTGCTCTTGTGCACCGAGCTGCGCCGCGCCCACCCGTCGACGACGATCGTGATCCTCACGGCGCGCACTGAAGAGATCGACGTGGTCGTCGGCCTCGATGCCGGAGCCGACGACTACCTCACGAAGCCCTTTCGGCTGAGCGAGCTGCTGGCCCGCGTGCGTGCGCACCTGCGTCGACCCCGCGCACCGGCGAACGAGGACGAGGTGCTCACCGTCGCGGACCTGACGATCGACCTCGGTGCCCGCCGCGTCATCGTCGCCGGCGCAGAGGTCGAGCTGCGACCAAAGGAGTTCGCGCTGCTCGCCATGCTCGCCGGCAACGTCGGAAGGGCGGTGACCCGCGAGGCGATCATGAGCGAGGTCTGGGACGAGCACTGGTTCGGGTCGACGAAGACCCTCGACATGCACATCTCCTCGTTGCGCCGGAAGCTCGGCGAGCGCGACGGAGGTCCGAGCCGGATCACGACGCTGCGCGGCGTCGGGTACCGGCTGGAGCGTCCGTGACCCGTCGCATCTTGCTCACGATGGTGGCGGTCACCTCGGTGGCCGTGGTGGGCTTCGGCGTCGCGTTGGGTGTGGCTGTCTCGCACCTCTACCACGACGAGGCG
>JBEEGB010000377.1:0-3018 GCA_041166585.1 Acidimicrobiaceae bacterium | reverse complement strand
CTCGCTCGCCGGCCACCTCGCTCCGAGGGCGCCGAACGCGACGCGGAGGTGGGCACCGATGCCTGAGGTCACCTCCACCTGGTACCTCGTGCTCGGCGCGGTGCTCTTCACCATCGGCGCGGTCGGGCTGCTGGTGCGGCGCAACCCGCTGGTGATGTTCATGTGCGTCGAGCTGATGCTCAACGCGGTCAACCTCACGTTCGTCACGTTCGCCCGCGCCCTCGACGACGTCGGCGGGCAGGTCGTCGTCTTCTTCGTGCTGGTCGTGGCCGCCGCTGAGGTCGTGGTCGGGCTCGGCATCATCGTGGCACTGCTCCGCCGCAAGCCCGGCGCCACCGCCGACGACGTTGCCATCCTGAAGGGATAGGACCGGCCCCGTGCTCGATCTCGTCTGGCTCATCCCTGCCTTCCCGCTGGCAGGCTTCCTCATCTTGCTGGTCGCGGGCCGCAAGCTGCGCGAGCCGCTGGCCGGCTGGGTGGCGACGCTGATGTGCGGCGGAGCGTTCGCCGCATCGGTCGCCGTGTTCGTCGGCCTGCTCGACAAGCCCGCGCACGAGCGCCACTTCGAGCAGGTGCTGTTCGAGTGGCTGCCCTCCGGCGGGCTCAAGGTCGACATGGGGTTCCTTGTCGATCCGCTCTCGATCACCATGGCGCTGTTCGTGACGGGCGTCGGCACGCTCATCCACCTGTACTCGATCGGGTACATGCACGGTGATCCGAAGTTCCCGAAGTTCTTCGTCTACCTGAACCTGTTCGCCTTCTCGATGTTGATGCTCGTGCTGGGGAACAACTTCCTCGTCACCTTCCTCGGCTGGGAAGGCGTCGGCGCGTGCTCGTACTTCCTCATCTCCTTCTGGTTCTCGAAGGAGGCAAACGCCTCCGCCGGCAAGAAGGCCTTCGTCACCAACCGCATCGGTGACTGGGGCTTCATGGTCGCCATGTTCCTCATCTTCCAGACGGTGGGATCGCTGCAGTACACCGACGTGCTCGAGAAGGCCGGCACCATCCCGCAGGTCACCGCGACCGCCATCGTGTTGCTGCTGTTCATCGGGGCATGCGGCAAGTCGGCGCAGCTGCCGCTCTACGTGTGGCTGCCAGACGCCATGGCCGGCCCGACCCCGGTGTCGGCCCTGATCCACGCCGCCACCATGGTGACGTCAGGCATCTACCTCATGGTCCGCGTCAATCCGCTGCTCGCCCAGTCGTACTCGTGGGCGCCGACCACCATCGCGTGGGTCGGTGCGCTCACTGCGATCTTCGCCGCGACGATCGCGATCGCGCAGAACGACATCAAGCGGGTGCTGGCCTACTCGACCGTCAGCCAGCTCGGCTACATGTTCCTCGCCGTCGGCACCGGGGCGTACGCGGCCGCCGTGTTCCACATGGTCACGCACGCCTTCTTCAAGGCGCTGCTCTTCCTCGGGTCGGGCTCGGTGATCCACGGGATGCACGACGAGCAGGACATGCGCCGCATGGGTGGGCTCCGCAAGTACATGCCGGTCACCGCGGTGACGTTCATCATCGGCTGGCTGGCGATCGCCGGCATCCCGCCCTTCGCCGGCTTCTGGTCGAAGGACGACATCCTCCTCAACGCCTGGGTGAACAACAAGGCGCTGTGGGCGATCGGCTTCGTGACGGCGCTGATGACCGCGTTCTACATGAGCCGCCAGGTCTTCATGGTCTTCTTCGGCGAGCGACGCGGGAGCGCCGAACACGCGGACGATGAGCACCCGGTGGAGCCGCACGAGTCGTCGTGGCTCATGCTGCTGCCGCTGGTGGTGCTCGCCGGCCTCTCGTTGGTCGGCGGCGGGCTGAACCTGCCCTTCTCCCACGACACGAAGCTGCTGACGTCGTGGCTCGAGCCCGTCCTCGAGCTCGGCGGACGTTCGACCGAGCAGGTCGTCGACGTGCCCGGCGCCACCCAGGTGGCCCTCGCGGCGCTCACCGCCGTCCTCTGCATCGTCGCGATCCTCTTCGCCGCCCGCGTGTACCTGCAGCGCAAGGTGCGGGCCGAGGCCATCGAGCTCGATGTCTTCGCCCATGGCTGGTACTACGACGAAGCGATCAGCGCCTTCGCCGGCGGCCCCGGGCGGGTGGCCTTCGAGGAGGCAGCCCGCTTCGACAGCGGCATCGTCGACGGCGCGGTCAACGGCGTCGCCGCGCTCGTGCGCAGGAGCGCTGACCAAGGCCGAAGGCTGCAGACCGGCTACGTGCGCAACTACGCCCTCGGCATCGCCGTGGGCGCGTTCGTGCTCGTCGGCCTCTTCCTGACGAGGGCCGTGTGATGGAGCACGCCTCCCACACCCCTCTGCTGACGGGACTGGTCATCGTCCCGTTCCTGGGCGCGCTGATCGTCGCCCTGCTCCCGCGACGACGTCCTGAGATGGTGCGCATGGTCGCGGTGCTGTCGAGCACGCTCGCCCTTGCGCTGTCGATCGCCGTGCTGGTGCAGTTCAAGACGAGCAACGCGGACTTCCAGCTCGTCGACCAGCACTCGTGGATCCCTTCGCTCGGCATCAGCTGGAAGCTGGGCGTCGACGGGATCTCGCTCTTCCTCCTGGTGCTGACCGGGATCCTCTTCCCGATCGCCATGCTCGGTGCAGACCCTCACCACGACTACAAGCCGTACTTCGCGTGGTTGCTGGTGCTCGAGGCGGGCTGCTTCGGGGTGTTCGCCTCCCTCGACCTGTTCCTGTTCTTCGTGATGTTCGAGATCGTGCTCGTGCCGATGTACTTCCTCATCGGCCAGTGGGGGTACGGCAACCGCACCTACGCGGCGCTGAAGTTCTTCCTGTTCACGATGTTCGGCTCGGCGTTCATGCTCGTGGCGCTCATCGCGACGGCGGTGCTTCACCAGCGGGGGGCCGGTGGTCCGCTCACCTTCGACCTCGTCACCATCGCCAACACGCCAGGCATCGCGATGGAGACCCAGCGGTGGTTGTTCCTCGGCTTCGCGATCGCGTTCGCCGTGAAGGTGCCGCTGGTGCCGTTCCACACCTGGCTGCCCGACGCGCACAC
>JBEEGB010000376.1:0-14835 GCA_041166585.1 Acidimicrobiaceae bacterium | reverse complement strand
AGCGGGAACGTCTTCGTGATCGCGCTCGGCGGCGCCCGCGTGTCCGTCAGCGCCTCGCCGAGCTTCGGTGGACCGGTCGCGGTGACGGTTCCCACCGTCGTGACGACGCCATCGGTCGTCCCGTCCGCGCCGCGGGTGACCGTGCCATCTCGCCCTGCCGTGACGAGCCCGCCCGCCGCCACCGTCCCCGCCACGCCGGCGGCAGCCGCCCCCAAGGCCACCATTGCGGCCAAGAAGCCGTCAGCGGCATTCGGCGGCATCCCGGTCCCCTGGGTCGTGATGGGCGCGCTCGGTGCCGGCCTCATGGCCGCCGGCACCAGACGGCTCGCGGATGACGTCATCGACCGTGCCCCATCGACCTGCCCGCTAGAGACACAGTGACTCGAGGGACCTCATGACCGAGCTCACGTTCCAACCTCCTGCCGACATCGGCCTGGAGCCCGTCGTGCCCGTGAGCCAGGCGACGCTCGCGCAGCGGTTGGCGCGGCTGCGGCGCCGGTCGGGGTTCCAGGTGACCGACCGCACGCTGCTCGTGCTGGGCTCGGTGCTGCTGCCGCTCGGCGCCGTCTTCGTGCTGCTGGGGTGGTACGGCGCCTCCCACACCACGCGGGTGTGGGAGGAGATCCCGTACCTGATCTCAGGAGGCATCCTCGGCCTCGTGCTGTCGATCGCGGGCGGCTTCTGCTACTTCGGCTACTTCCTCGCCCGCATCCTGGCCACGTCGCGCGAGCTGCTCGACGTGATGCTGCGCATCGAGGACCGGCTCGACGCTGCTCCGCTGAGCTCGCCGACCGCAGTCGACGCGCCACAGGCAAGCTCGCGCCCGCTCCGCGCCCGAGCCAAGAGCTCAGCCGCCGGCGCTGAATAGGGCCTGGTCGACCACCCAGCCCCCCGGCACCGGGCTGGCGCGGAGCTGCAGCTCGCCTGCACCTGTGCGGTAGACGCACAGCACGGGTGTGTCCGGCGGTGGTTGGTTGCACCCGCGGTCCTGCACCGATCCGGGGTCGGCGGCGAAGAGCGACTCCACCGCAGGCGGCGTGGCGACGGCCGACGCGGCAGCGCGGTCGCCGGCCTTCCACGCGGCGAGCAGCGCGCGCGTCGCGTCGATGGGCGAGCCCGCGGGGTGGAGCGGGAGCGTCGTGGTGGTCGCCACAAGCGTGGTGGTGGTCGAGGTCGGGACGCTGGTCGCGCTCGACGTGCTGGTTGTCGATGACGTCGCCGCGGGCGTGCTGCCTCCACTGCACGCAGCCGCAAGGGGGCTCAAGACCAGCATCAGGTAGACAGCCCGGCGGCGCATCGAAGCGGGAATCTAGAGTCCCTACGTGCCCCACTCCGATCGCGTGCTCATGGGCCCCGGCCCGGGCAACCCCTACCCGGAGGTGGCCGAGGCCTTCGCCCGCCCGCTCCTCGGGCACCTCGACCCCGACTTCCTCGCCGTGCTCGACGAGACCTGCGATCGCCTGCGCGAGGTGTTCCGTTCGCAGAACCGCTTGACGGTGCCGCTCAGCGGCACCGGGTCGGCCGGCATGGAGGCCGCGTTCGTGAACGTGGTCGACCCGGGCGACGTCGTGGTCGTCGGCGTCAACGGTGTGTTCGGCGAGCGCATGACCGATGTGGCGGCTCGGTGCGGTGCCGAGGTCGTTCGTGTCGAAGCCGAGTGGGGTCGTGCCATCGATCCGCAGCGGCTGCTCGACGCCCACCCGGCGCCGAAGGTCATCGCCGTCGTGCATGCGGAGACGTCGACCGGTGTGCGCAACGACATCGAGCCGCTCGGCGCCGGCAAGGGTGACGCGCTGCTGCTCGTCGACTGCGTCACGTCGCTCGGCGGCATCCCCGTCGAGATCGACGGGTGGGGTGTCGACCTCGCCTACAGCGGGACGCAGAAGTGCCTCGGCGTGCCCCCTGGGCTCTCGCCGATCACCGTGAGCGACCGGGCCGTCGAGCACTTCGTCGAGCGGAGCCAGAGCTGGTACCTCGACCTGCGGATGATCGCCCGCTATGCACTCGACGGTGGCAGCGGTCGCACGTACCACCACACCGCGCCGACGGCGATGATCGTCGCGCTGCACGCCGGCCTCGGCGCGCTGCTCGACGAAGGCCTCGAGGCCAGCTGGGCCCGGCACGCCGAGTGCGGCCGGCTCCTGCACGAGGGGCTCGAGAAGCTCGGCTTCACGCTCTTCGCGGAGGACGGACACCGGCTCCCTGAGCTCACGACCGCGTTCGTGCCGGACCGCGTGGCCGACGAGGCCGGCGTGCGGCGCACGTTGCTCGAGCGCTACGGCATCGAGATCGGCGGCGGCCTCGGCGCCTACGCGGGCAAGGTGTGGCGCATCGGTTGCATGGGCCACACCGCACGCCCCCGCAACGTCACCCTCCTGCTCGGCGCGCTCGCCGAGGTGCTCCAGTGAGCACCATCTTCGGTCGGCGGATCCTGTTGCGGGCGCTCGTCGCTTCGGACTTCCCGGCGTGGCGCGAGGTGCGCCGCCGCAACGTCGACTGGCTCACGAAGTGGGAGGCGCAGCGCATCCAAGGACAGCCCGACATGGTCGAGGACCGCGACGCGTTCGCGGTGCGCTGCAGCGCGCGGCAACGGGAGCGCCAGCTCGGCACCGCCTTCGGGTTCGGGATCTTCGTGGAGGGCGAGCTGGCGGGCGAGATCAACCTGTCGTCCATCCAGCGGGGACCGTTCCAGAACGCCTACGTCGGCTACTGGATCGATGAGAAGCACGCAGGCAACGGTTACATGCCCGAGGCCCTGGTGGTGCTGAGCCGGTTCGCCTTCGACGACCTGCACCTGCACCGCCTCCAGGTCGCGATCATCCCCCGCAACCGCGCCAGCCGCAGGGTGGTGGAGAAGCTCGACCTTCGCGAGGAGGGGATCGCGGAGCGGTACCTCGAGATCAACGGGGCCTGGGAGGACCACGTCCGCTACGCCATGACGGTGGAGGAGTGGGACGAGCGCCGAGAGGAGCTCGTCAAGGGCTGGATCGACTGAATGTGACCGATGTCCCCCTTGTCGTTACCGGACGTAACTGTTACGTTCGGTAACAGTTACGGCACCGAGATCCCGAGGGGGGACCACCCATGGCCAGCACCGCCACTGCCACCGCCGCGGAAGCACGCATCGTCAAGCTCAACGTCGCCTCCCAACGCCGGCTGATCGAGCCGGACAACGACGTGCCGGGCGCCGTCGCACCGGGCCAGATCCTGCCCGACGAGCTGCTGTCGGTCGCAGGGCTCGGCCTCGACCTGACGCCGGAGCAGCGGGCGACGCTGTCCCGCGAGGAGGTCGCATCGATCGTCGAGGCGGGCATCCGCTTCGAGGCCGTGCTCGAGGCCGGCTTCGCCATGCAGATCGCGCAGGAGCGCTCGTTGGTGGCTCCGCACGTCACCTACCTGCTCCACGAGGTCGGTGAGGAGACTCGCCACCAGCGGATCTTCATCCGCCTCCTCGAGCAGCTCACGCCGAAGGCCGTGAACCCGATCGCGCGGCAGCCGTTCCTCACGTTGCAGCGCCTCGGCATCGGCCAGATCATCAAGCGGCCGGCGCTGCTCTACACGCTGGTGCTGGGCGGCGAGGAGATCCCCGACCTGCTCCAGAAGCTGGCCGCCGAGCACCCCGACACCGACCCCTTCCTCCGTGAGGTCAACAAGTACCACCGCCAGGAAGAGGCCCGGCACCTGTCGTTCGCCCGGACCGTGCTGCCCGAGCACTACGCCAAGGCGTCGTTCACCGACAGGTTCGCGGTGAAGTACGTGGCGCCGCTGGTGATCAAGGGGATGTTCGACATGCTCGTCCACCCCGGCGTCTACGCCGCGGTCGGCCTGCCCAAGTGGAAGACGTGGAAGGAGGCGAACCGCAACCCGAAGCGCGTCGCCGTCCGCCACCAGGCCATCCGTCCGATCGTCGCCGCGCTGGTCGCCGCCGGCGCCCTCAAGCCCGGCCGCATCCCCGGCGGCTGGTGCCGCCTCGCCGGCGTCGACAAGCACGGCGCCGCCCTCACCCCCTGACGAATGTTGGATGCGAACGATGCGAAAACCGCAACGTTCGCTCCGAAGTTCGTCGGGAGGGGCGTCTACTTCTTGGTGATCTTCTGCTGCAGCGCGGCCAGCCGCTCGCGGAAGTCGGGTTGGCCGAGCGACCAGATCTGCGGCTCGAGCTCGCGGTCGACGGCCGCGTCGTGGTCGCCGATGGCGGCCATGTCGTTGATGGTGGCCTTGATGCGGCGGGCGAGCTCCGGTGGCCCGGCTGCGGCGCGGCCCGCCAGCGTGCGGGCGCTGTCGAGCAGCGCGTCGTCGTCGACGCAGCGCCACACCAACCCGCAGCGCTCGGCCTCGGCACCGTCGAGCACCTCGCCGAACAGGACCGTGGCGAACACCGCCTGAGGCCCGGTGATGCGCCGGAACATCCAGGTGTGCCCGCCGCCCGGGTGCAGGCCGAGCTGGAGGAAGCGCGTGTCGAACTTGGCCCGGCGTGCCGCGAGGCGCAGGTCACAGCACAGCGCGAGGTTCATGCCAGCACCCACCGCGGCACCGTTGACCGCGGCGATGGTCGGCAGCGGGCTGCGCCCCACCCTCAGGAAGCCCTCGTAGATCGATCGCAGCCCTTCGCGCTGCGAACCACCGAGGTGGGAGAGGTCGGCGCCCGCGCAGAACGCCGGTGGTGCCCCGGTGACGACGACTGCGCCGACGTCGGGATCGCTCTCGAGCTTGTCGAACGTCTCGACGATCTCCTCGACCATCGTCATGTTCAGCGCGTTGCGCCGCTCCGGGTCGTTGAGGGTGACCACGGCAACCCGCTCTGCGATCTCGCACAGGATCTGTCCCAACTCGACCTACCCCTCCGTCTCTCGTACGACCGCGGGGGAGTGGCGGAAGAACTGCTCGACGTCGCGCTCGTACGTGTAGCTGGGCTCGTCGCCCACGAACTTGCGCAGCCGCAGCGCCTCGACGAAGGCCTGCACCGTCCCCGCGGACGTGTACTTGTAGTTGAACCCGGCGCGCTGCAGACGCCGGTTGTCGACGCCGCGGCCGTACTTGAGCAGCTCGAGCAGCTCGGGTGGCAGCTCGACGCCGAGGCGGCGCAACGGCCCCGTCGCCAACCCCATCCCGAACGGCGGCAGGGGGATGGTGCGCTTGCCGCAGATGCGAGCCACCTCGCTCCAGGGGAGCAGCCCGTCGCCGGCGACGTTGAACACGCCGGGCACCTGGTGCTCGAGCACGAACTCGATCGAGCGCACGACGTCGTCCTCGTGCACGAACTGGAAGCGAGGGTCGAAGCCGAGCAGCGACGGCACCATCGGCAGCTCGAGCGCCTTCGAGAGCGGCGTGACGATGTCGGGGCCGAGCACGTTGGAGAACCGCAACAGGCTGACGTTCACGTGCGGGTTGTCCTCGGCGAAGTCGCGCACGTAGCCCTCGACCGACTCGAGGCTCCCCTCGACCGGTGTGCGCGGCAGCGATGATCGCCGGGATTCCTCGCGGAACCAGGTGGGGTCCTGCGCGGCGGCCCCGTACACGAGCGTCGAGGACTTCACCACGACGTTGCGCACGGTGCTGCCCGCGGCCGATGCCGCGGCGAAGAGGTTCATCGTGCCGATGACGTTGATCTCGTGCATCGTGCGCGACCGCATCTGCGTCGAGTCGACGACGAGGAAGGTGTGCACGATCGTGTCGACCTTCGTCGCCTTCACGATGCGGGACAGGATCGAGTAGTTCTGGTCGCTGCGGACGTACTCGGTGCGCTCGAGCTCGACCGTCGGTTCCTCGCGGTCGAGCCCGACGATCACGTCGACCGAAGGATCTTGCTCGAGCCGTTGCGCGACGCGGCCACCCCAGAACGTCGCCAACCCGGTGACGAGGACCCGCTTGCCCATCAGCTGCTCATCCGAACCACACCGACGTCCGCTGCTGCAACATGTCGTGGAGCGCGTCCTGGATCTTCTCGCGGATCGCCTCGGAGTGGTCCATGACCTTGCTGCGCGAGTAGCGAGGCTGATCGGGCGCCACGTCGTCGAAGGTGATCGGGTCGAGCACCCGCAGCTTGAACTTCGCCGGGAAGTAGCCGACCGCCCCGAGCAGCGGCCCGAGCAGCAACATGTTGGCAGTGACGGGCACGTAGGGGACGCCGAGCGCCTTGGCCAGCTGCGGGATCTTGAACAGGATCGGCATCGACTCCTCGGCGCCGACGACCGCGATCGGGACGATGGGGACACCGGCCCGCATGGCGATCTCGACGAAGCCTCCCCGCCCGAACCGGCGCAACCGGTAGCGCTCCGAGTAGTTCTTGCTCGTGCCCTTCGTCCCCTCGGGGAAGACGAGCACGAGCTGCTTCTGCTCACGCAGCAGCCGGTACGCGTTGTCGGGCTGGGCGGTGACGCCGCCGGCTCGCGACCACAGCGTGCCCACGACGGGGAGCTCGCGGAAGATGTACTCGGCCAGGCCGTAGACCGGCCGCCCGAGCTCGGTCTCGATGCCGTGCATGATGGCCGGGGCGTCGGACGGGATCGCCCCGGCGTGGTTCGACACCAGCAGCGCGCCGCCGTCGACGGGGATCTTCTCCAAGCCCTCCCACTCGGCCCGGAACCAGTGTCGGTACAGCGGGTCGTAGAGCCGACGGACCAGCTCGCGCATGTGCTCGGAGCGGCCCCACTCGTCGACGTCGCTGGCCCGCGGGTCGTCGAGCGGCTCGGGCCCGGCCGCGGGCTGGGCCACCGGGACGAGGGCGCGGCTGGCGGTCTTCGCCTGCTGTCGCTTGACCGCTGTCTTGGTCGGGGGAGGTCGGGGCGGGTCGGCCACGGCCGGCGAGCCTACTCCCGGGCCTACCAGTCGTCAGCGCCCGCCAGGTGGGCGGTTCCGACCTCGCAGCGCTCGAGGACCGGGCACCAGCGGCACACCGGTCCGGGCTTGTGGACCGGCTCGACCCGAGCGCCACGGAGGGCGACCGCCTTCGCGATGCCGTCGATCGTGCGCCCGACCGTGGTGGCCAGCAGCCCCTCGCTCACGTCCTCCGGGAGGAACGCGCCGCGGTCGAGGTAGTAGGTGCTCAGGCGGCGGGGCGGCACGCCGAGCCGGATCGTCTCGAGCAGCGCGTAGAAGCGCAGGTCGTCGAGGTGGTGGGGGCTGAACCCGCCGGTCTTCAGGTCGATCAGCACCTTGCCAGCGACGGTCCTGCCAGCGGTCGTGCCGTCGGCCCGCCCCAGCGTGAGGTCGACCTTGCCCTTCAACGCGATGCGGCCGTCGAGGAGGTCGGCCCGCAGCGAGCTCTCGGTGACGGGCCGCCACGCGGCCTTGAGCGGCGGCCAGCACTCGAGGAACTTCGTGACCCGGTCGCACGCCTCGGCGCGCAGCTCGGCCCGCTCGGCCTCGGCGAGCTGCTGCAGCCACTCGGACAGGAAGTGGTCGCCCTCGGTGAGCCGGGCCAGCGCGTCGTCGACCAGCTCGGACGGCTGCGGCTCGCCCCGCATGTGGATCGACAGCTCGATCGCCTTGTGGGCCACCGTGCCCCGGGCCAGCGGGACCGACCAGCCGGGGAACACGCCGTCCTCGGCCAGGAACCGCACCTCGCAGCCGTGGACCTGGCTGAGCGTGTGCTTGCTGATCGTGAGCGGGTGCTCGGCGTCGATGCCCAGCTCGTCGAGCAGGGGGACGAGCGGCTCCACGCCCTCCTCGAGCGCAGCACGCAGCTCGCCTCGCAGGCCGGCGTCGAAGCTCGGACGCGTCTGACCGAGCGCGCCGAGCTGGTCGAGCACCTCCTGCTGTGCAGGCGTGAGCGCCGCAGCGATGAGCACCATCAAAGGAACGGTACGCACCCCCTGTGACGAGCCCGCGGATGCCCCACTTTGGCGAATGTTGGATGCGAATGGTGCGGATTCCGCACCGTTCCCTCCGAAGTTCGGCGCTGGATTCGGGAGTGTCACTCCCTCCGGGGAAGATGGTCGGCGATGGAGTCCACGTCTGTTCGCTTCGCCGCCGCTGTCCGGGCGCTCGGTGTCGAAGCCCGCCGCCACGGCCTCGCCGTTCCCGGCTTCCGCAGCCCGCCTCGGCTCACCGGCGTCGACCGATCCCTACGCCGCCGAGTCGACGGCGGCGCCACCATCGCGGTCGTGCTGCGGGGCCGGCCCTGGCCCGCCGTGCTCGCCGATCTCGTGGACGGTGTCGTCGCGGCCAACCGCCTCAGCGGCCCTGCCGCCGACGAGGCGCGCGCCGCGCTGTGGTCCGCCGTCGATGGGCACACCGCAGCCGCGGCCTGAGCCTCCGTATCGTTGGGGCGAGCCCCCGTATCCCAACGGGCAGAGGAGGACCGCTTAAACCGGTCTCAGTGTGGGTTCGAGTCCCACCGGGGGCACTCGCGTCGCAGGGTGAACGGACAAGGTCCGCTCATGGTGGAACGATGGCCGCACCGCCCGGTGGACCACCCCAGCCGTCCGCCGGGCGCGCGAAGGCCCCTGGGCAACCGGGGGCCTTCGCCGCGCCGAGGGCCCCCTCGATCCGTCCGTTCGCATGGCCACTTTGTCACTTTGTCGCCGTATGACTTCCTGCGCCGTCCTTTCCGAGGTATGACGTTTCCAACGGCTTGCCAACACAACCCGTGCGGCGTAGCGCCTCCGAGCGAACTGGGAATCCCGCCCCTCCCGAACCGCCGTCGAGCGTGCGTAAGGCCCTGCGACCCGCCAGCGCAGGGCCTTCGCCGCGCCCAGGCCGCCGAGTGAGGAGCCCGCCACGGAGTGATGGAGGCTTGGGCGCGGCGGGAACGGGTAGGCGCGTCGGCATGGATGCAGACAGCCCGGAAGCGAGCGCGATGGCCGAGCGCGCCACGAACGAGTCGGCGCTCGACCTCCACGCCGGAGCGCTTGGGATCGGTGCCGCGTGCGGGGCGGTGGCGGCAGCGATCTACGCCGGTTCGATCATCCTCCTCATCGTCCTCGCGTTCGGCGCCGCGGCCGGCGCGGTGATCGCCGGCTTCGTCGCGCTCATCGGCGACCTCAGGCGTGGACGTTCCTCGCCCATCTCGTCGTGACGGCGCGGCCGACGATCAGGATGGTTCGGCGACGGGGATCGGCCCCGCGGTAGGTCCCGAGCTGCGCACGGCGCTGAGCGCGTCGGCGGCGAGCAGCAGGAGCGCGATCCACACGAGCACGAAGCCCGCGATGCGCTCCGGGGGCAGCGGTTCGCCGAGGACGAGGACGCCGCACAACAGCTGACCGGTCGGCGTGAGGTACTGCAGCAGCCCGAGCATGGACAGCGGGATCCGCCGCGCGGCCGCGGCGAAGAGCAGGAGCGGCACGGCGGTGACGATGCCCAACGCGACGAGCAGCACGTCGCGGCCGAGTGAGCCGTGCAGGAACGCGGCGTCGCCCCGCACCTGCATCACCACGAGCGCGATGATCGCGAACGGGGTGAGCAGCGCGGTCTCGACCGTGAGCGACGGCACTGCGCCAAGCGTGACCGCCTTCTTCTGGAAGCTGTAGCCCGCGAAGCTCGTGGCCAGCACGAGCGCGATCCACGGCAACCGGCCGTACGCCAGGGTCAGCACGACGACGGACGCGACGCCGAAGCCCAACGCCACGACCTGCCGCCGGCGGAGATGCTCGTCGAGCACGACGACGCCGAGCGTCACCGTCAGCAACGGGTTGATGTAGTACCCGAGCGCGGCCTCGACGACGTGGTCGTGGTTGACGGCCCAGATGTAGACGAGCCAGTTGACGGCGATGAGCACGCTGGCGGTGGCGAGCCGCACCAGCTGGCGCGGGTCGGACCGCAGCGGGCGCAACCAGCCATGCGGCCCCCGCCAGGCGAGCAGCACCATGACGACGACGAACGACCAGAGGATCCGGTGCAGCAGGATCTCACCGGCACCGACGTCGCGCAGCCGGTGGAACACCAACGGGAACAGACCCCAGAGGAGGTACGCGGCGACCCCGGCGGTCACGCCCCTTCGTTGGGTCAGGGCGTCGTCCCGTGCGGCGTCCTCCACGTCGGGAACCTACCGGGACCGGCGAGGATCCCACGATGGCTTTTTCGGGACTCGGCCTCGCCGCGTTGGGGCGAGCGCGCCGCCATGGCCTGGACGTGAGGGGCGACGGCGTCAGGTTGCAAACCACAGCCTCCCTTGCAAGTGTGTCCTGACTGCTTCTGATCGCCGGGAGGGATTGATGGCCGAGCAGGTTCCACTGGTCGGGTACTTGGTGTTGAAGCCCGAGCCGCACCTCCAAGCGAGCGAGTGCACGCAGTGCGGCGCGCGGTTCTTCGATCGACGCAACGCGTGCGCATCCTGCGGAGGGACGGAGTTCAAGCCCGCCGCCGTGGCCACCTCCGGAGAGGTGCGGGCGTTCACGATCGTCTCCCTGGCTGCCCCTGGCATCCCGGTGCCCTTCGTCGCGGCGGTCGTCGACTGCGACGGCACCAGCGTCCGAGGCAACATCATCAACACGGAGCCTGACCCCGAGCACGTGCAGCTCGGCATGAAGGTGAAGCTGGCGACCTACGTGCTCGGCAGCGACGATCAAGGTGTCGAGGCCGTCGGCTTCGGCTTCGAACCGGTCTGAGAGGGGACGAACCATGGCAAGTGGCGACATCTGGATCCTGGGCATCCACATGACCAAGTTCGGCAAGTACCCCGACAAGGACACGGTCGACCTGGCCGCCGAGGCGGCGATGGGCGCGCTGAAGGACGGCGGCGTCACCATGAAGGACATGGGCGTGCTCGCCGCAGGCAACCTCATGGGCGGCGGTGGCGGCATCGGGCAGATGCTGCAGAAGCAGATCGGCCAGACCGGCATCCCCGTGTACAACGTCGCCAACGCGTGCGCCACCGGCGCCACCGCGTTGCGCACCGCGATCATGGCCGTGAAGGCCGGCGAGTGCGACATGGGCATGGCCGTCGGCGTGGAGAAGCTCGCGGGCGTCGGACTGCTGTCCGGCGGCGCGAAGAAGGACGACGGCAACACGTGGAAGCCGCGGGGTCGCTACGACGCCGTCGCACCCGTCGACGGACGCGTCGGGACCGAGACGATGCCGGGCGTGTTCGCGCAGATCGGCATGGAGTACGGCCACCGCTACGGCGGCACCAGCTTCGAGCTGTTCGCCAAGATCAGCGAGAAGAACCACGCGCACTCGACGTTGAACCCGCTGGCCGCGTACTCGAAGCGGTTCTCGCTCGAGGAGATCATGAACGACGTCATGATCGCCTACCCGAACACGCGCCCGATGTGCTCGGCCAACTGCGACGGCGCAGCCGCCGCGGTGGTGGTGAGCGACGCCAAGCTGCAGACGCTCGCCCCCGACCAGAAGCGCCGCGCGATCAAGGTGAGCGCCTCGGTGCTCACCACCGATCCGTGGGAAGAGGCGTGCCAGATCCTCCCGGACGTGAACACCCTCACCCGCAACGCTGCCAAGCAGGCCTACGAGCAGTCCGGGGTCGGACCCGAAGACCTCGACCTCGTCGAGCTGCACGACTGCTTCGCGACCGCCGAGCTCGTCCACTACGACAACCTCGGGCTGTGCGCGCCGGGCGAGGCGGTGCCGTTCTTCGAGTCCGGTGCGACGTGGAGGGACGGCTCAACGCCCGTCAACGTCTCGGGCGGCCTCGAGTCGAAGGGTCACCCGATCGCGGCGACCGGCATCGCCAACATCTGGGAGGTCTGCCACCACCTCCGCGGTGAGGCCGGTGACCGCCAGATCGAGGGCGCGAGCGTCGGGCTGGCCCACGTCATCGGGCTCGGTTCAGCCTGCGGGGTCCATGTCCTCGAAAAAGCTGCTGTCTAGAACCGCGGTGAGCAGCGTGGGGCGCGGCGCCGCGCTGTTCCTGAGCGGACTGCTGGCGATCACCGCGTGCAGCGGCGGCGGGTCCAAGGCGTCGTCGTCGGGCTCCTCGTCGTCGGGCGCGGGGAGCGCTGGCACCGCCGCTCCCGTTGCGCAGCCGACCGCGACGGACGGGGACAGCGGTGCCTACGCCTGCAGCCTGCTCTCCAAAGACGAGATCAGCGCGGCGATCGGCCAGACCGCGAACGACCCGACCCCCAACGGTGGGGGGCCGCCGTCTGGGCCGTCGGCCACCGGCGGCCCCGGCCCGGCGAAGAGCAGGTGCCGGATGAGCTCGACGGGGACGGCGCGCGCCACCATCGTGTCGTGGGACGTCTTCATCTTCCCCTCGGCCGATCTCGCAAAGGTCGAGTACAGCGCGACGTACGCTCAGGAGGGTGACGAAGCCGTGCCTGGCGTCGGAGACCAGGCCGTCGTCGGTGCCAACCACCAGAGCGCGACCATCTTGAAGGGACCGCTCGTCGTCTCGTTCTCGTACCAGGACGGCAACGAGACGGTGAAGCAGTTCGCGGACGAGCTCAAGGCCGGCCCGCTGCCGGCGTCCTACGTCAACGCGTTCACCGGCCTGCTGAAGGCCGTGGGCCCGCGCCTTTGATCGCCCGTGCTGTTCACCGCTGACGCGCACGCCGGTCTCGCGTCGGGCGAGATCACGCTGACCTTCCGCCGGTGGAAGCGCGCGCAGGCCAAGGTCGGTGGTCGTTACAACATCGGTGGGACGATGTTGCAGGTCGACGTGGTGGAGCGGCTGTTGCCCGGCGACATCACCGACGCTGAGGCGCGCAAGGCTGGTTCGGCCGACAGGACGGCGCTGCTCGCGCTGCTCCAACGAGGGTCGGCGGGTCCCCTCGGCGACGACGAGCTGGTGTGGCGCATCGAGTTCCACCGCACCGAGCTGAGCGATGCGCGAGCGCTGCTGGCCGCGTCCGACGAGCTGTCGGACGACGACGTGCTCGCCATCAACCGATCACTCGACCGGCTCGACCGCACCGGTGCGGGCGCGCCGTGGACGCGCGCTGTGCTCGCGCTCATCGACGAGCGCCCTGGCGTCGTCTCCACCGAGCTCGCCGCGTCGCGGGGGGTGGAGCGGGCCCCGTTCAAGCTCGACGTGCGCAAGCTCAAGCGGCTCGGGCTCACCGAGAGCCTCGAGGTCGGCTACCGGCTCTCGCCCAGGGGTCGCGCCTTCATCGACCGCACCCGCTGAAACCGCTCCGGCTCATGGGCGTGGTTGCATGGTGCTCGGATGACTGAACCCGCATGAGCGAGCCCACAGCACCGCAACCTGCTCCTTCCGGGTTCCCCGTGCCACCCGGGGGCGGGAGCGCGCCGCACTGGTCGCCGCCGGCCGGCCCACCGCTCGCGCCGCCACCGTCGCCTGCGCCCACCGCGCCGGCACCGCCGCCGGCGATGCCGCCGCTGGCGGAGCCCTTCCTCGTCCCGGGCTCGCCGCCGCCGGCGCCGACGTTGCCCCCCAGCCCGCCGGAGCAGTGGCCGTCGCAGCCGTGGTACGCGCCATCGGCCCGTCCCACCCCTGTCGGCCCACCGCCACCGCCTCGCCCCGCGGGGTCGCACCAGCGGACGTGGGTCGCCGTCGCGATCGGAGCCGTGGCCATCATGCTCATCGGCGGTCTGGCGCTGGTGGCGCGCGACGACGGCTCGAACCTCGCCGCGCCCCGCCCCCGATCGCGCGCGAGCAGCAGCGCCAGCTCAGAGCAGCAGACGTCCTCCGACTCGTCGAGCTCCGAGCGATCGGTTCCCCCTCCCACGGCGACGGCGCCGCAGTCGTTCGACGCAGCAATCGCTGACATCAAGCGGTTCGTCGAGCGAGAGCGCGGCTTGAAGTTCACGAAGGACGTGCCGGTGCACCTCGCGGGTGAGGGCGACTTCCAGAGCCAGCTCGGCCCTCTGCTCGATCAAGAGAAGCCGGCGTTGCTCGAAGAGCAGGAGGTGCTGGTCTCCCTCGGGTTGCTCGACCCGGGCTCGGACCTCGTCGCGCTCACGCGCACGCTGGCCGAGGCAGGCGTCGTGGGCTTCTACAACCCGAGCACGGGCGACCTCGTCGTGCGTGGCACCGCCCCCACGCCTTACGTCCGCCAAGTCATCGCTCACGAGCTCACCCACGCGCTCGACGACCAGCACTTCAACCTGAACCGTCCGCAGCTCGACACCGCCGACGACGAGACCAGCTTCGGGTTCGCGTCGTTGACCGAGGGCGACGCCCGGCGAGTGGAGGACGCCTACCTGGCCTCGCTCAGCCCGAGGGACCAGTCGAAGTCGTTCGACGAGCAGCTCCAGCTGCTCGGCAACGCGTCCGCGCTGTTCAGCCTGCCGCCCATCATCCTCACGCTGAACCAGGAGCCGTACGAGCAGGGGCCGGTGCTCATCCGGGCGCTGCTGGCGGCCGGCCAGCAGGCCCGTCTCGACGCTGCCTTCGGCGCGCCGCCGACGACCAGCGAGCAGGTGCTCGATCCCTCCGTCTACCTCCGCGGCGAAGGGGCGGTACCCGTGGCGACGCCCACGCCCGACGGCACGGTCTCGAACAAGGGAGCCATCGGTGCGTTCCTGTTGCGGGAGCTGCTCTCGTCGGGCGGCCTCCCCGATCGGGAGATCGCAAAGGCCGTCCAGGGGTGGGGCGGCGACGCGTACGTCACCTGGCACGACGGCCAGGGCCGCTCGTGCATCAAGGCCGCCCTCGTAGGCGACACGGCAGCCGACACCGCCGAGATCGCCACCGCGCTCGACGACTGGAAGACCGGCTCGGGCGCCGCCGTCGATCGCGCCGCCGACGGCTCCGCCGTCATGCTGTCGCGGTGCGCGTGACGCGCCACGCCTCTTCGCACGGCCAGCGGTCTCGCGGATCCAGCTGACCGTACCCCCGCCTGCCCACTGTGGACTCTGAGCCGTGCTGGACGGGATGCGAGCGTCCACAGTGGGCGCGGGCGCGGGTTCTGTGGACGTTGAGCCGTGGTCTTCACGGCTGAGCGTCCAAGGAGTTCGGGACCGTCAGACGGGCGG
>JBEEGB010000375.1:0-5789 GCA_041166585.1 Acidimicrobiaceae bacterium | reverse complement strand
GGCAAGCAGCAGGCCGAGCTGGGGCTCGACCAGCGAGGCTTCGTCATCGATCTGGTGGCGATGACGCTCACGCTCATCGAGCGGGTGCTGCTCGGTCGCCTTCCGCTTCCGTTCGGGACCTCGGTGGTGGCAGTCGCGCGTCGACGCCGATCGCCGCCAGCACGATGATGCTGACGTCGGCCGGGATGCGGAACCGGACGATGCCGTAGAACGCAACCGCGGTCACCGACACCAGCGCCGCGGTGGCGACGAAGGGCAGCAGCGGGAGCCTTCGGTGGCGGGCCGCCACCACACCGAAGGCGGCAACCGGAAGGAGCGCCCAGTAGCTGACCGTCGCCGCCCACGACACCGACGGCTCGAGGCCCTCGCCCGCTCGGTAGTCCACCATCTGACCCGGCCGGTAGAGGCTCCACACGCGGGCGAACCGCACGACCGCCACCTTCGGGAGCTCGCTCAGGTGGTCTCGGATGTAGCTGAACGCGCGGTCGCGGCTCTCCGCGGCGACGACGGACTCTTCGTGCGACGGTGGCGTGTCGATGGCGCACGGCAGACTCCAGAGACCGATGCCATCCCCGCGGTAGGTGGAGTCGCAGTTGGCGCCGAGCAGCGTGAGGCCGTCGTTGGTCGAGAGCAGCACCGGCTTCTCGAAGCGCGTGACGTTCCACACGACCCACGGAGCGACGACCAGACCGCACGCGACCGTTGCCAGCACCGCGAGCCCGACGCGGCGGCGCAGCTCGATACGCCATGCGAGCAACGCCAGTGGGACGACGAGGAGGGGGATGAGCAGCGCGAGCTCGGCTCGCGCCAGCACCCCTGCGCCGCACAGCGCGCCCAACATCGCGGCGTGGCGCCGGTCAGGCGAGCGGGCGAAGCGGAACGAGGCCAGCAGGATGATCGCGACCAGCAACGTCGTGAGCGACTCGGACATCAGCAGGCCGTCGTTCACCCAGAACCCGGGGTACAGCGCGGCGAGCGCGCCGGCGATGACACCGGCCCTGCGACCGGCGACGTCGGTGGCGAGCCAGAAGATCGCGACGACCGCGGCGGTGCCCACGAGGGTCATGAACAACCGCTCGGCCAGGATGTTGTCGTCGGTGACCCAGGAGATGGGCGTGAGGAGCAGCGCGGTGAGCGGTGGGTGGTCGGCCGCGGGTCCGCCGAAGAAGGGGTGCTGGAAGAAGCGTCCGTGCGCGTTCGCGTACGCCTGCGCGGAGTAGTAGAACGCGTCGCCCTCGTCGGTGATGTCGCCGTCGGCGCGCTTGGCGATCAGCACGTAGGCGAGCCGGACCACCAGGGCGGCACCGCCGATGAGCACGGCTCTCGCCGCCTTGGTCACGGCGTGATCGGGGCGTCGCTTACCAGGACGCCGCGCTCGGGTCCCTCGGCAGCCTTCTCCTCGTGGTACTCCTCCTCGACGTTCACGGCCCAGATGTCGTGGTGCCCGCCGAGGGCGATGTTCTCCACGGTGAGCATGGCGGTGTACATCGAGTGGTCCTGGTTGTTGTACTTGTGCATCCCGTTGCGCCCCACCGGGTGCACGTTGGACGCATGCTCGGCGAGCCACGCCCTGATCAGGTCGACGTTGGCGCGGTAGTCCTCGTCGTAGACGGGATAGGCCTTCGGCATGCGCACGACGTAGCCGGCCTCGACCTTGTCGGCGTCCACGAGGCCGAGGACCTCGAGCTCGCGCTTGCCTTGCGCGATGAGGTCGTCGTCGCGGCTGTTCCAGAACTCGTCACCCTCGAACACGAAGAACTCGAGTCCGAGGCAGGTGCGGCCCTCCTTGATCAGGTAGGGGGACCAGGATCCGAAGTTCTGGATGCGCCCGACCTTCACCTTCGGCGAGTGGATGTAGATCCAGTTGTCGGGGAACGAGTACTCGGCGGGGACCACCAAGGCCACGGTGATGAAGTCGCGGAAGCTGAGCCCGTCGGCGGCGGCCAGGGCCTTGGCGTCGGCCGGCGGGTCCATGGAGCGCAGCATCACCGGCAGCGGCATGGTCGAGATCACGTCAGTGCAGGGGTGCTCGGTCTCGACGCCGTCGGTCGTCGACACCACGGAGCGCACCTGCCCGCCGTCGTGCTTGAGCCTGACGACCGGTGCCCGCATCACGACCTCGGTGCCGGCGGCCTCGACCTTGTCGCGACACGCCTCCCACATCATCCCCGGCCCGTACTTGGGGTACTGGAACTCCTCGATGAGCGAGGTGATGTCCGTCTGGTTCCGCTTCGGCAGGAGCGCGTTCACGATCGCCTTGCCGAGGTTGAGGTTCTTGATGCGCTGCGCCGCGAAGTCGGCCGAGATCTCGTGGGCCGGCACGCCCCAGAGCTTCTCGTTGTAGCTCTTGAAGAAGTGCTGGTAGAGCCGAGCTCCGAACTGCGCGGAGATCCAGCCCTCGAGGTTGCGCTGGTCCTTCGGCGGGCGGAGGCGGGCCCACACGTAGGAGAGCACGCAGCGAACCGACTCGATGAACCCGAGGTTGCGGAGCGCGTTCATCGCCTTCAGCGGGTAGTCGTAGTACTTCCCCTCGTAGTAGATGCGGCTCATCCGGGGCCGCAGCAGGAAGTCCTCGTCGGGCAGGATCTCGTGCCAGAACGCCTCGACCTCCTTCACCTTGGTGAAGAACCGGTGGCCGCCGATGTCGAAGCGCCAGCCCTCCCGCTCGACCGTCCGGCTGATGCCCCCGACCACCGTGTCGGCCTCGAGGACGGTTGCAGGGACACCGAGCTTGCTCAGCTCGTACGCGGCGGTGAGACCTGCTGGTCCCGCCCCGATGATGACGATGTTGTGCTGGGTCGTGGCAGGCGCGGCGGCGTCGGACATCTCGGTGAGCGAGTGTACGCGGGCCTCACCGAGGCGTCGCGAACTCGCCACTACATTGCAGGAGTGCCGTCGGTCGCGCCCGTTCCTCCCAGGTGCTGACCGGCTCCGAGCGGCGTCGCCCCCGCTTCTGGTGGATCGAGGCGTCCGCGGTCGGCGTCGTGGTCGTCGTGGGGCTGGTGCTGCGGTTCTGGACCAGCTCGCACCTCTGGTTGGACGAGGCGCTGAGCGTGGACATCGCCCGGCTCCCGGCGGGGCAGATCACCGAGGCCCTGCGCCACGACGGCCATCCGCCCCTGTACTACTTCCTGCTCCATGGATGGATGGACGTGTTCGGGCAGGGCGACGTCGCGGTGCGCTCGCTCTCGGGCGTCCTCTCGGTGGCTGCGCTGCCCCTCGCATGGCTGGCCGGGCGCCGGGTCGCCGGTCGCCCCGGAGCGTGGGCGGCGCTCGTGCTGTTGGCGTTGTCGCCGTTCGCGATCCGCTACGCCACCGAGACCCGCATGTACTCGCTGGTGATGCTGCTCGTCCTCGCCGGCTACCTGTTGGTGGCGCAGGCCCTCGACGCGCCGAAGGCCTGGACGTTGGTGTCGATCAGCGTGCTCTCCGGGCTGCTGCTCCTGAGCCACTACTGGGGTCTGTGGCTCGTGACCGCAGCCATCGCGGTGCTCGCCTTCGTGGCGTGGCGCACCGCGGGCGACGTGCGCAGCCGTGTGGTGAAGGTGGCGGTCGCGATCGCGGGAGGCGGCCTGCTGCTGGTGCCGTGGTTGCCGGTGATGCTGGACCAGGCGGCCCACACCGGCACTCCGTGGGCGGCCCCGGTGCGACCGACGACGATCGTCACGCAGACGCTCCAGGACGTCGGGGGCGGCGACTACGCCGAGGCCATCCTCCTCGGCTTCGCGCTGCTCGCCCTCTTCGGCCTCGGGCTGTTCGGACGGGCGATCGACGCGCGCCGGATCGAGCTCGACGTGCGCACGGTCCCTCAGGTGCGTTGGGAGTCGGCGGTGGTGGGCGCCACGATCGTGCTCGCCTCCGCCGCCGGGTACGCGACCCGCACCACGTTCGCGTCGAGGTATGCCTCGGTGTTCGTGCCGTTGTTCATGATCGTCGTGGCGGTCGGTCTCACCCGGTTCGAAGGACGCGTCGTGCGCGGGCTCGTCGCGAGCGGCGTGCTCGCTCTTGGGCTGGTCGGGGGGGTCCACAACGTCATCACCGATCGCTCTCAGGCTGGGGACATCACGAGCGCCATCCGGGCAGGGGCCACGCCGGCCGACCTGGTCGTGATCTGTCCCGACCAGCTCGGCCCTTCGGTGCACCGGCTCCTGCCGAAGGATCTCGACCAGGTCACCTACCCGCTGCTGGTCGGCCCCGATCTCGTCGACTGGCGCGACTACGAGGAGCGCAACGCGGCCGCCGACCCGCGCGCCGCGGCCGAGAAGGTGGTCGAGCGCGCCCGCGCCGAGCATGCCGCGAACCTGTGGCTCGTGACGAGCGGCAGCTACAAGACCTTCGAGGGCCAGTGCGAGACGCTGCTGGCTGAGCTGTCGGCGCGGCTCGGCAACGGCGAGGGACTGATCACCGAGGACAACGGCCCGTTCTTCGAGTACGCGTCACTCTTCCGCTTCTCGGTGCCTCCCGCGCCCGGCCCGTGAAGCGCGCCGCTGACGCGCTCCGCGTCGACGTCCGAGCCGCGCTTCCCGGGTGGATCGCCGGTCGGGTGCTGGTGGCGGTGGCGTGGCTCGCGTCGTCCGCGTGGATCAGCTGGGCGCGCGATGGCGTCCGCCCCGACGCCCACCTGCAGGGCCTGTTCGCGTGGGACGGGGTGTTCTACCGAGGGATCGCGGAGCACGGGTACCGAGGCGAGGGCACCGAGGCGTTGCGCTTCTTCCCGTTGTTCCCGTTGCTCGGCCGAGCGCTGGGCGCCGTCATCCCCGGCGGGCCGGGACTCGCGCTGCTGCTGGTGGCGAACGGCCTCGCCCTCCTCGCCGCCGCGCTCGTGCACCGTCTGGTTCGCACCGAGATCGACGCGCCGACGGCTCGTCGCGCCGCGCTGCTGATCGGGATCGCGCCGCCGGCGTTCGTGCTCTCGTGGGCCTATGCCGAGTCATTGCTGCTCGTGCTCGCAGCCGCGACCTTCCTCGCACTGCGGCGCGAGCGTTGGTGGTGGGCCGCGGTGCTCGGGTTCCTCGCCGGCCTGTGCCGCCCGACGGGCGCGCTCCTCGCGGTTGGCGCGCTGATCGAGGCCTGCCGCGATCTCCGGCGGCGCCGGCCCGGCGAGATCGGCGCGCGGCTCGCGGCCGTGGTGGGGCCGGTGGCAGGCAGCGGCGCGTACCTGTGGTGGGCCGGTCGCGAGTACGGCGACTGGAAGCTCCCGCTGCGGGTGCAGGACGAGCTGCGCCACGGCGTCACCAACCCGCTGGTCCGCATCGGCGAGGCGTTCGGAGACGCGCTGCGGCTCGACGTCCACGGCCTGCACCTGCCGTTCGTGCTGGCGATGCTGGCGCTGCTAGTGGTCGCGGTCCGGGTGCTGCCGCTGTCGTTCGCGGCGTTCGCGGGCGCGGTGGTGCTCATCGCGGTCTCGGCCGGCAACCTCAACTCGGTCGAGCGTTACGGGCTCAACGCGTTCCCGCTGCTGATCGCCCTCGCCGTCGTCGCCAAGCCACCATGGGCTGAGCGCCTCGCGGTCGCCGTGTGCGGCGCGGGGCTCGTCGCCCTCTGCACCCTGGCGTGGTTGGGCGAATATGTCCCGTGATTCGAGTCTCGCTCGGTTGCGTCGTTACAGGGTGCGCTCGAGTCGAACTGAATGCAGCTCGCGAGCGTCCTGGCGCTCTTCGAGGCGACGGATGATGAGGACCTCAGCGGTGCGGAAGCTCGCCACCCTGGTGCTCCAGCAGTCGACGACGGCGCGGCCCTCCGTCTGACGGAAGAACGTCGTCAGCAGCCCCTCCTGCAGGTACGCGTCC
>JBEEGB010000374.1:0-7472 GCA_041166585.1 Acidimicrobiaceae bacterium | reverse complement strand
GCGGTGAGCGCCTCCATCTCCACGCCGGTCCGGTCGATGGTGTCGACCTGGGCCTCGACCTCGATGAACGCGTCCTCGATGCGGAAGTTCACGAGCACGGCGCCGACCAGCAGCGGGTGGCACAGCGGGATCAGGTCGGGGGCGCGCTTGGCTGCCTGGATGCCGGCGACCCTCGCCACCGCGAGCACGTCGCCCTTCGTGACCGCGCCCCTCGCCACGAGCGACGACGTGTCGGGCTGCATGTAGACCCGGCCTCTCGCCACCGCTCGTCGATGGGTCGCGTCCTTGGGGGTGACGTCGACCATGCGGGCACGGCCCAGCGGGTCGAGGTGGGTGAGCCCGCGGTCCGACATGGCGTCGAAGTGTAGAGCGTGGTGTTCCTCAGCCGCCGATCTGTGACATCGAGCGCCGCGGGCGGATGAACTGCACGGCGTTGATCCCGTGCCCGGCCCACTTCGCCAGCACGCATCGCTCGATCGCCGCTGCCAGATCGTCGTCGTCGGCGTCGCCTCGGAGCAGCGACCGCAGGTCGTGCTCGTCGAGGGCGAAGAGGCACGACCGCAGCTGACCGTCGGCCGTGAGGCGCACCCGGTCGCAGGACGCGCAGAAGGCATCGGAGACGCTGGCGATCACGCCGACCTCGCCGCCGCCGTCGCGGTAGACGAAGCGCTCCGCCGGCTCGCTCCCACCGTCGCCGTGTCCCCTGGTCTCGAGCGGGTACACCGCGCTGATGCTCGCGATGATCTCGTCGCGGGTGACCACTTGGTCGCGGGTCCACTCCCCCTGAGCATCGAGCGGCATGAACTCGATGAAGCGCACCGTGACGCCGCGATCTCGGCCGAACGCCGCGAAGTCGACGACCTCGTCGTCGTTGACGCCCCGCATGAGGACGACGTTCACCTTCACCGGGGCGAGGCCGGCGTCGAGCGCGGCGTCGATGCCGTCGAGCACCTGCGCCAACGCATCACGACGCGTGAGCGCGAGGAAGCGGTCGGGGCGGAGCGAGTCGAGGGAGACGTTGATGCGGCGCAGCCCGGCCGCCGCGAGGTCGTGGGCGATCAGGCCCAGCGTGGCGCCGTTGGTGGTGAGGGAGAGATCGGCACCCAGCGGTGCCAGCTTCTCGATGAGCACCGGGAGGTGGCTGCGGACGGTCGGTTCCCCACCCGTGAGGCGGATGCTGTCGAAGCCGAACCGCTCGACGAAGATGCGCGCCACCCGCTCGATCTCCTCGTAGGTCAGGAGCTCGTGGCGGGGCCGCCAGTCCATGCCCTCGGCCGGCATGCAGTAGCCACAGCGGAAGTTGCAGCGGTCGGTGACCGAGATCCGCAGGTCGCGGTGGACGCGCCCGAAGGTGTCGGTCAGCGGCTGGGTCATGGGTGGAGGCTACGTGCCTCGCCGGTCATGAGCACCTCCGCTTCGCCGCCCGCCGCGACGCCCTCGCCGTCGGGGAGCACGGCCAAGGCGTTGGCCGAGGCCATCGCCGCGAGCTGGTGCGAGCCCTGGGCCCCACCGGCACGCACGTGGAAGCGCCCGTCGGCTCGGTCGTAGGCGACGACGGCGCGCAGGAAGTGGATCTTGCCGTCGGTCCTGCGCCGCAGCCCGTCGTCGGCCACGGCCAGCACGCTCAGGCGGTCGAGATCGTCGTCGGGCCGGCCCTGCATGCGCCGCAGCGCGGGGCGGGCGAGCAGCTCGAAGGAGACGAGGGACGACACAGGGTTCCCGGGCAAGCCGAAGACAGGGACGCTGCGCTCGCCACGGCCGACCGTCCCGAACGCGAACGGCTTCGCCGGCTTGATCGCGATCTGCATCCAGCGCATGTCGGCGATGCGATCGAGGACGACCTTCACGTAGTCGAAGTCACCCATGCTCACGCCCCCGCTCGTGAGCAGCGCGTCACAGGTGTCGCACGCGGACTCGATGGCGGCGGCGATGGCGGCCTCGTCGTCGCGCACGACCCCGAGGTCGACGGGCTCGCACCCGGCCTCCGACAAGAGCGGCAGGAGCGCGTGACGCGTCGAGTCTCGGATCTGGCCCGGGCGCAGCGGCGCCGACCCGGTGACCAGCTCGTCACCCGTCGAGAGCACACCGACGCGCGGGCGGCGCACGACCTCGATGTCGGTGATGCCGAGGCTGGCGAGCACACCGATGTGCGCCGCGGTGAGCACCGTGCCAGTGGCGAGCACCTCGTCGCCGACGTGGAGGTCGTCGCCGGCCGCTCTGACGTGCTGACCCGCGGCAACGGACGCACCGATGCGGACCGAGCCGTCGGCGCTCACCGACGTGTCCTCGACCATCACCACCGCGTCCGCACCATTGGGCATCGGCGCGCCGGTCATGATCCGAACCGCCTGTCCCGGTGCGACCGTGATGCCCGAGGGATCGGCGCCGGCCGGCAGCGTCGCCACCACCGGGAGCTCGACCGGCACGCTGGCCACGTCGGCCGCGCGCACGGCGAAGCCGTCGACGGCGGAGTTGGCGAAGGGGGGCACCGCCTCGGCCGCGATCACCGGACGGGCCACGACGCACCCGACGGCTCCGACCACCGGCACACTCGCCGCGGGCAGCACCGCGACACGCGAGAGCACGTGCGCACGGGCCTCCGACAACGGGATCATCAGTCAGACAATGACGCGCTGATGAGGCATCAGACGATGCCTTCGCGCTTGACGAAGTCGGCCAGGAAGGCACGAAAGCCGGGACCGAGGTCGGCGCGCTCGGCCGCGAGCTCCACGGTGGCCCGCAGGTAGTCGAGCTTGTTGCCCGTGTCGTAGCGGCCCTCGGTGAACGTGCAGCCGTAGACCTCCTGGTCCTCCGCGACGAGCAGACCGATGGCATCGGTGAGCTGGATCTCGCCGCCCTTGCCCGGCTGCACGCGCCCGATCGCGTCGAAGATCGCCGGGGAGAAGACGTACCGCCCCATCACCGCAAGGTTCGACGGCGCCTCGCCGGGCCCTGGCTTCTCGATGATGTCGAGGATGCGGACGAGGTCGTCGCCGGCCGGCTCAGGTCTCACGCAACCGTAGGCGGACGGATCGTCCACCTCGAGCAGTGCGATCACCGAGCGATCGAGCCGGTCATAGGTCGCGATCATCCGTTCGAGCAGCGGCACCCGCTCGTGGATGATGTCGTCGCCGAGCATCACGACGAATGGGTTGTCGCCAACGTGCTTCTGGGCCATCGACACCGCGTGGCCGAGACCGAGCGGCTCGCCTTGACGCACGTAGTGGATGTCGGCCAGGTCGGCCAAGCTCCGCACGAGCGCGAGCGCGTCGTGCTTGCCCTTCGACTCGAGCTCGTACTCGAGCTCGGGGGCGCGGTCGAAGTGATCCTCCAGGCTGTGCTTGCTGCGGCCGGTGATGATGAGGATGTCGTTGATCCCGGCGCGCACCGCCTCCTCGACCACGTACTGGATCGCGGGCTTGTCGACGACGGGCAGCATCTCCTTTGGCTGCGCCTTCGTCGCGGGCAAGAAGCGGGTGCCGAGGCCAGCCGCGGGGATCACTGCCTTCGTCACGGTCACCGTCGTGCTCCTCTGCTCCGTCGTGTTGCTCGCTGCACGTCCACCGGTCGCTCCTCACCGCGGCGCAAGCGCGACAGGTTGCCACCATGGCGAGCCACGAGGACAACGCAGGCGCCGCCGAGCGCAGCGATCTCCCAGGCTGGCCGCCCGACGACCACCAGCGCGGCAACGACCGCTACGCAGGCCGCGATCGAGGCGACGGCCGGGATCCTGGAGCACGCGAACCCCACGACCCAGACGACGGCGCACACCGCGGCGATCGCCGGCTCGACCACCAGCAGCAACCCAGCCGCCGAGGCGACGCCCTTGCCGCCACCGCGCAGCCGTGTCACTGGCAGCACGTGTCCCACCACGGCCGCCACACCGCACGCCACCGCCAGCGGTCGACCACCGACGAGGAGTCCGACGCCCGCGGACAGCGCACCCTTCGCCAAGTCGCCGGCGAGCACGAGGGCACCGGCCTTTCGCCCGCCGAGGCGAAGGGCGTTCGAGGCGCCAGGGTTGTGCGATCCGTCGACCGCCGGGTCGAAACCCGATCGGCGGCCCACCAACGCGGCCGTCGGGAACATGCCGAGGAGGTACGCGGCGACCACCAGCGCCACCGCAGCCACAGCCACGCCTCGAAGGTATCCGCGGGCCCACGTGCTCTCGGGTTCTCAAGCGGAGCCAGCATGCGTAGGATTGGCACTCGTCACCGTCGAGTGCCAACCGCCCGGGGAGACTGGAGCCCGACATGCCCACCTATCAGTACCGGTGCAAGGACTGCGGTGAAGACCTGGAAGTCGTGCAGGCGTTCACCGATGACGCCCTCACCGAGTGCCCGAAGTGCGGCGGCACGTTGCGCAAGGTGTTCGGCAACATCGGTGTCTCCTTCAAGGGATCGGGCTTCTACAAGACCGACAGCCGCAACGGCTCGGGCGGGAAGAAGGCGAAGTCGGAGAAGTCGGAGTCGACCTCCGACTCCAAGAGCTCGACCGAGTCGAGCTCGACGTCGAGCGACTCGGGATCCAAGGACTCTGCTTCGAAGGACTCGGGCTCGACATCCACGAAGTCCGAGACCAAGACCGACACCAAGAAGAGCAGCGAAGCCAAGAGCGCGTAGCGGTGGTCTCGGCTGACGTCGGGGTCTTCGGGGGCTCCGGGTTCACGTCGTTCCTGGACGACGTCACCGAGGTCGAGCTCGACACGGCGTACGGCCCGCCGTCGGCACCGGTCACGATCGCGACCGTCGGCGAGCGGCGGGTGGCGTTCCTCCCCCGGCACGGGCGCGGTCACTCGCTGCCTCCCCATCGGGTGAGCTACCGGGCCAACGTCGACGCCATGCGCCAGCTCGGCGTGCGCGCGCTGCTCGGGCCCTTCGCGGCCGGCTCGCTCCAGCCGGACATCCACCCTGGCGACTTCGTCGTCGTCGACCAGCTCGTGGACCGCACGTGGGGGCGGTCCGACACGTTCTTCGACTCCTTCGACGACGGGCCGAACCACGTCTCGCTCGCTGACCCCTACGACGCAGGTCTGCGCGGCGTGCTGTTGGACAGCGCCCGCACGCTCGGGATACCCGTGCACGACGGCGGGACCGTCGTCGTCATCCAAGGTCCGCGCTTCTCGACCCGGGCGGAGTCGGCGTGGTACCGATCCGCCGGTTGGCACGTGATCAACATGACGCAGTACCCGGAGGCCGCGCTGGCTCGCGAGGCGGGCATCCCCTACGCGGGCGTCGCGCTCATCACCGACTACGACACCGGGCTCGAGGGCGTCGAGGGTGTCGAGCCGGTGACGCAGGAGGAGGTGTTCGCCTTCTTCGAGGACAACGTGCACCGCGTGCGTGATCTGCTCGTCGCGGCGATCCCGAAGCTGCCGCTCGGATAGCGTCTGGTCGCTTCCCCCTCGTACCGCTCACGAGGAGGACACGCGCCCGTGCGCCAGCACGCCCTGATCCGCTCCCGATGGCGCCGCCTTGCCCGTCGCCGTTCCACCCACTGGCTCGCCGCGGGAGGGCTGGCCCTCGGCACGGCCTGGCTGGCCGGCACGACGTTGGCGGGGGCCGATGCCGAACGGCGTCGTTGGGGCGAGGACCGGCCGGTCGCGGTGGCTGCCCACCGGCTCGAGCCCGGCACCACCGTCGGCACCGATGACGTGATCGTGCGGCGGTGGCCGCGGGGGCTGGTGCCCGAGTCCGCGCTCGACACCGCGCCGGTCGGACGCACCGTGGTCGCGCTCGTGGTGCCCGGCGAGGCGGTGGTGAGCGCTCGCCTCGCGCCGGATGGCGTGCACGGCCTCGCTGCGCTCGTGCCGCGGGGATCGAGGGCGGTCGCGGTTCCGGTTGGACCGGACGCGCTGCACCTGAAGACTGGTGATCTCGTGGATCTGCTCGCCACGCTCGAGCCGGCCGCCGCAGGCGGGTCGGGCAACGAGCCGACCGTGGTGGTGGCGGAGTCCGCGGTCGTCCTCGAGGTCGGCGAGCAGTCCGTGACGGTCGCGGTGCCTGCCGCCGCAGTGAGCGACGTCGCCTACGCCCTCGCCTCCGGCACCGTCACCCTCGCCCTCCGCGGCCCCTGACGGTCACCCCCATGCGAACCGGCGTGCGTTACGGGGACAGAGCACCCCCAACGCACGCCGGTTGCGTTATGTGCCGGACAGGGAGACGTCGTCGATGACGAGAGTGACGCCGCCGCTGCCGCTCGGGAGCCACTCGAGGTCGGCCCCGACGGCCCGGATGTCGAGCAGCAGCCGCTGCAGCGTGGAGGCGATCGTGATCTCCCGCACCGGCTCAGCCAGCGCACCACCGCGGATCATCAGCCCCTCGGCGCCGACAGAGAAGTCGCCGCTCACCGGGTTCACGCCGGAGTGGAGCCCGTTCATGGACTGGACGAGCAGGCCGTGGTCGATGCCCGCCAACAGCTCCTCATGGGTGCCGTGACCGGGAGCGACGGCCAGCGCCTGCGGGCCCGGGGACGGCGTCGAGCGGAAGCCCCGCACCGCGGAGCCGGTCGACGCCACACCGGCGCGCCGTCCGGTGTAGGAGTCGTGGAGGAAGCCCCGCAGCACACCGCCGGCGATGAGCGCGTTGCGGCGGGTGGCGAGCCCTTCGCCGTCGTGGCTGTCCGCCGCCATCGACCGGGCGTCGGTCGGGTCGTCGACGAAGCTGAGCAGCGGGCTGGCGATCGCGTCGCCCATGCGGTCCGCGAACGGGCTGCGACCCTTGAGCACGACGTCGCCGGTGAGCATCCCGCCGACGATGCCGAGCAGCGTCGCCGCGAGGCGAGGCTCGAGCACGATGGTGAGGCGCTGGCTCGGCGCCTTCGTCGCGCCGAGCAGGCGCGTCGCACGGTCGACCGCGTCGGCGGCGGCGAGCTCGACGGACAGCTCGTCGGGCTGGCGGCCGACGTCGACGCCACCGCCGATCTGGGTCTCGTCACCCTGCCGGGCCAGCGCGCTCACCGACAGGTGGCAGAACGTCCCCCGCGACCACACGCTGATGCCCGTGCTGGTGGCGACCGCGGCCTCGCCGGCGGAGTCGCCGTACGAGGCCTGGCGAACACCGGTGATGCGGTCGTCACGCGCCCGCACCGCGCGCTCCAGCTCGAGTGCGAGCGCGATCTTGTCCTCGGTCGGGAACTCGAGCAGCGCCGGCCGCCACAGGTTCGGTGCCTCGACCGGCTGCACGCCGTCGGGCTCAGCCAGCCCGACGTACTCGTCCTCCTCGCTGTACGCGGCGTTGTCACGCGCCTCGTGCAACGTCTCGATCACGACCTTCTCGTCCAGCGAGCCTGCCCACGCGAACCCTTGGCGCTTCCCAATGACGACGCGTATGCCGACGCCGAACGACTCCGCTGACGTGAAGGCTTCGACCTCGCCCTCGTACGCCTTGACGTTGGTGGTCCGCCCCCGACCGACGAACGCCTCGACCTGCTCGCCCGCCTCCGCCGATGCCGCGATGCGTTCGGCCAGGTCG
>JBEEGB010000373.1:0-7300 GCA_041166585.1 Acidimicrobiaceae bacterium | reverse complement strand
GGCACGGAGGCCGGGCCCGTCCTGCTCACGGGGCGGATCGCGTTGGCGGTGGTGGCGGCGTTGGCGGCGCTGGCCAGCAGGAACCGGTTCGGTGGCTTCATCCGGGCAGCCTATGCACCGACCTACGCCGTCACGAACCCCTCGTAGCCGTCTTTCGACACCTGGTCGCACTTGGCCACGTAGTCCGGGTAGCCGAGCAACGGCATGAAGACGCGGGTCTTGCCAGGCACGTTGGCGCCGAGGTACCACGAGTTGCAGGTGGGGAACAGCGTGAAGTCGGCCACGATGTTCACGTAGTCGACCCACGCGTCCTGGGCCTCGGGCGTGGCCTCGATGCGGTCGTGGCCGTTGGCTCGCAGGTACGCGACGCAGTCCGCGATCCAGTCGACGTGCTGCTGGATCGACACGAGCATGTTGGTGAGGACCGACGGGCTCCCCGGCCCGCTGATCGTGAACAGGTTGGGGAAGCCCGTGACCCCGAGCCCGAGGTACGTGCGGGGCCCGGCGGCCCACGCTTCGCGCAGCTCGAGCCCGTCGCGACCGCGGATGTCGATGCGCAGCAGGGCACCCGTCATCGCGTCGAAGCCGGTGGCGTAGACGATGCAGTCGAGCTCGTACTCCGCCTCCGTCGTCGCGATCCCGTTCGGCGTGATCCGCTCGATCGGCGTCTCCCGCAGGTCGACGAGGTGCACGTTCGGACGGTTGTAGGTCGCGTAGTAGCCGGTGTCGACGCAGAGGCGCTTGCACCCGACGACCTGGTCAGGGATCAGCTTCGCCGCGACGGCCGGGTCGTCCACGATCTCGCGGATGCGATCGCGGATGAACTCGGCTGCGGTCTCGTTGGCGGTGCGATCGATGAGCAGGTCGTTGAACGCGCCGAGGTACGGCAGTCCGCCGCGAGCCCATCGCGCTTCGTACTCGACGATGAGCTCGTCCTCGGACGTCTCGAGCGCGGCGCGCTCCGCAACCCCGACCTTTGAGCCGAACGCGGTCGGCATCAAGCTGTTGGCGGCCCGGAACTCCTTGTAATTGGCCTTGATCTCCGCCTGCTCCTCGCGGTCGAGGGGGCGGTTCCACGCCGGCACCGAGTACGTCGCGGTGCGCTGGAACACGACGAGGTCCTCGGCCTCCTCGGCGATGATGGGGATCGACTGGATCGCGGAGGACCCGGTGCCGATGACGCCGACGCGCTTGGCGCTGAAGTCGACGCCCTCGTGCGGCCACCGGCCGGTGTGGTAGCTGGCGCCGGTGAACGTGTCGGCCCCGTCGATGACCGGGGTGTTGGCTGAGGACAGGCAGCCGGTAGCCATGACCAGGAACTGCGCCGACACCTCGTCGCCGCGATCGGTGCGCACGGTCCAGCGGCTCGTCGTGTCGTCGAAGGTGGCTGCGGTGACCCGGGTGTCGAACCGGATGTCCTTGCGGAGGTCGAACCGGTCAGCGACGTGCTCGGCGTAGCGCAGGATCTCGGGCTGGGGCGCGTAGCGCTCGGTCCACTCCCACTCCTGCTGGAGGTCGTCGTCGAACTCGTAGGAGTACTCCATGCTCTCGATGTCGCACCGAGCGCCGGGGTATCGGTTCCAGTACCACGTGCCGCCGACCCCGCCTGCGGTCTCGAACACCGTGGCCGAGAGCCCGAGGCCGCGCACCCGGTGCAGCATGTACATGCCGGCGAACCCGGCACCCACGACCACCACGTCCACGTCATCCATGGGGCCAGTCAAGCGCACGCGGGCGCCGGGTGCAGCCGAGTCCCACGCGTGCCGCGAACGCAGGAAACCGGATAGAACCTCCGCATGGCCGACCTCGAGTTCTTCTGGGATCCCGTGTGCCCGTGGGCGTGGATCACCTCGAGGTGGGTGGTGAACGTGCTGGACGAGAAGCCGATGGACGTCGACTGGCGCTTCATCTCGCTGCGGATGGTCAACGAGGCACGGGACTACGAGAAGGACTTCAGGCCCGGCTACGAACGGGTGCACACGCGTGGCCTCGAGCTGTTGCGGGTCGCCGCCGCGGTGCGGGCGAATCTGGGCCGCGAGGCCGTCCTCCCGCTCTACACGGCGTTCGGTCAGCGGATCCACCTCGAGCGAGGTGCTGAGACCTTCGATGACCCGAGCGGCGTTGCGTCCATCCTCACCGAGCTCGGCTACCCGGCGGAGCTCGGTGCCGCCGCGACCGCGACGGAGCACGACGACGTCATCAGGACCGAGACGCAGGAGGCGCTCGATCGCTGCGGCGGCAACATCGGCACGCCGGTGCTGAGCTTCTCGCCGCCTGACGGGCCGAGCTTCTTCGGGCCGGTCATCAACCAAGCCCCGAAGGGGCAAGAGGCCGTCGAGCTCTGGGACGCCGTGGTCGCGCTCGGCTCCAACCCTCACTTCAGCGAGCTGAAGCGCTCGCTGAGAGGTCGTCCCCAGTTCGACTGAGTCAGTCGGACCCGAGGGCGCAGATGCGGAGGGCGTCGCCGTACATCAGGCGCTTGTGCTCCTTGATCACGTCTCGGTTCTTCGTCGCGAGGGACTCGGCGTGCGCGACGGCCCGCTCGAGGACGGCCTTCTCCTTTGCGGCCTCGTTGATGATGCCCGCCACGAGCGCCTCGGGCGCCGAGTAGCGCCGTCCGGTGAGGGCGGCTTCGGCCAGCGTGCGCGCCGGCAGGTGTGCGGCGAGCACGGCGTGCATCGCGGGCGTGAGGGGGAGGCCGAGGTCGACCTCGGGGAGGCACCAGAAGCCGCGGTCGTTGCGCATCACGATGTGGTCGTGCGCGGATGCCAGCATGGCGCCACCGGCGAACGCATGGCCGTTCACCGCGGCCACGGTCACCGCGCCGAAGCCGAGCACGCGGCCGAGCAGGCGGTGGACGTCGTCGATGAAGCCGACCGTGTCCGGACCGCCGGCCACGAGCCAGTCGAGGTCGAGGCCGTTCGAGTAGAACTTGCCCTCCCCGGTGGTGACCAGCGCCACGGGGCCCTCTTGTGACTCCACCTTGTCGAGCGCGGCGTGCAGCTCGTCGACCGAACGGCGGTTGAAGCGGTTCTCGTCGTCGCGCATGCGCAACACCCACACCGCGCCCCGCTGCTCGAGCTCGACCATGGGAGCGAGGCTAGGGGCCGCCGCGCCCACTGTGGACTTTGAGCCGTGGTGGGAGACGGCTGAGCGTCCACAGTGGGCAAGGCCGATGGCTCTGCGGACTCACAGCCGTGATCGCCACGGCTGAGCGTCCACAGAACGCAGGACGTGATTAGGCGGCCCCGCGCTTGTACACCGTCACCAAGGCCTGGACGCCGTCGGGGTCGACGATCTCGAACACCCACGGGATCTCGGGCGGGAGGTCGTCCGCGAGGATCTTCTGGGGGTGGTGGATGATGTGGCGCAGCACCACGGGGTAGCGGCGGTCCTTGCCTCCGACGGAGATCACGACGGCGTCGTCCTTGTCGTCGTAGGTGATCGCGAAGAGCGGCAGGCGCTCGGCCTCGAGCTGGTCGCCGAGGTCGTCGCTCAGGATCTCGATGGTGACGTCTTCGTCCCGGTAGCCGAGGCTCGCCAGCTCGAACAGCTTGCGCCAGTCAGAGCGGTCGACCTCTTTGGAAGCAGTCTTCGCCATGGGCCGATCGTCGCGCCACCGGTCCGTGGGCTACACCCCGCGGACGCGTGGTCGCGGGTCGCAACCACCAACTGGCGTGCGTTCGGTGCGCATATGGCCCGTAACGCACGCCGGAACGAGGGGTCACTCGGTGATGAGGCCGATCTCGTAGAGAACTCGGTCGAGCATCGCCCCGGCTTCGATGGTGCCGTAGCGCAGCGGGTGCTCCTCGTCGATGCACGATGCGAGCGGGGCGAGCTGGAACCACGGAGCGGGGTGGCAGAACTGCACGACCGAGTACCGATCGACGGCCGCCGCGGACGGCGGCGCGATCACGCGGTGCACCCCTGCCGGGATCCGGCCGTTGGAGATCCGCTCGAGCATGATCCCGGAGTTCACGATCACATGGCCCTCCGGCGGGATCACGTCGGCCCAGCCGCCGTCAGGTGTCAGCAGCTGCAGGCCGGGCCCGCTGGCGCGGGGGAGGGCGGTGATGAGGTTGATGTCGGTGTGCGCGTCGGCCCACACGTGACCGGCGGTGGGCGCGTCCGTCATCGGCGGGTAGTGGATCGCGCGGGTCAGGTTCGAGCCGTCGACCAACAGGTCGTCGAAGTAGCTGTCGGACACACCGAGGCCGGCGCCGACCACGCGCAGGAAGCGGGCCTGCAAGTCGAGGACGCGGCGGTGCAGCTCGTTGAGCACCTTCGTGATGCCCGGCACGTCGTGCTCGGGGAGCACCTGGTCGAGGTAGCGGTGCGGGTAGCGCACGCGGAGGGGATGGTGTGCCGGCACCTCGTCACCCCAGTTCAACATCTCCTTCCAGTCGGCGATCTCGCTCGTGGCCGCCGTCTCGACGAGGACGCCGGTGTACCCGGTCTGCCCGTGGCTCTCGGGCACCCGCCAGCGGGCCTTGTCGTCCGGAGGGAGCGCGAAGAACTCGGCGAGCATCCCGTACGCGGTGTCGAGCAGATCAGCCGGGATGTCGTGGCTGGTGAACACGAAGCCGGTGCCGAGGCTCCGGGCCACGCCGTCGATGGCTGCGCGGCGCCCGCTGCCATCGCTGCGCTCGAACGCGAGGAGATCGACGTCCAAGACGTCAGGCATCGGGCTCCACCACGCCGCGCTGCTCGGTGATCCTGCGATACATCTCCGGCCGTCGGTATCGGTCGAAGTCGAACAACGTGTTCTTGTAGTCCGCACACCGATCGAGGTCGCACACCGCGACGATCACCTCGTCGGCGTTCGTGGCGCACTTCGCCACCACCTCGCCCGACGGGGCGAGGATCTGGCTCTCGGCCAACGAGTCGACGCCCTCCTCCACCCCGCCCTTGGCGACACCGACCACCCACGTGCCGTTCTGGTACGCGCCTGCGGCCATGACGAGGTTGTTGTGGAAGCCGGACAGCCGATCCTGACCAGGGTCAGGTGCGTAGTGGATGGGGGTGTTGTACCCGATGAGCACCAGCTCGACGCCCTGGAGGCCGAGCACGCGGTAGGTCTCGGGCCAGCGCCGGTCGTTGCACAGCGCGAGGCCGACCAAGCCGCCGAAGGCGCGGTGCACCTCGAAGCCCTCCTGGCCCGGCTCGAAGTAGCGGCGCTCGAGGTGCTGGAACGGACGCCACGGCTCGTGCTCCGAGTGACCGGGCAGGTGCACCTTCCGGTAGCGCGTCACCTCGTGACCGTCGCGATCGATCAGGACAGCCGTGTTGTAGCGGTGCCCCTCGGGCGTCAGCTCCGCGAACCCGAGGTGGAAGCCGACGCCGAGCCGAGCCGCCTCCTCGAAGAGCGCCTTCGTCGCGGGTCCGGGCAGCTCGGTCTCGAAGTAGGAGGCGAGCTCGTCCTCGTCCTCGATCCACCACCGCGGGAAGAACGACGTGAGCGCGAGCTCGGGGAAGACGACCAGCTCTGCTCCCTGCTCGGCCGCGCTGCGCAGGAGCGCAATGAGGCGTTCGACGACGTCGGCGCGCGGCTCGTGCCGGGAGACCGGACCCATCTGGGCCGCGGCAACCGTGAGCTCACGCGTCACTGCGTCCCATCCTTCACCACGGCCAGGCGGAGCAGGCAGTGCAGCAACACGTTCGCACCCGCCTCGAGGTCCGCGTCGTCCGTGTGCTCGGCCGGGTTGTGGCTGATCCCGTTGGCGCTCGGCACGAAGACCATGCCCGACGGGCAGACCCTGGCCAGCATCTGCGCGTCGTGGCCCGCGCCCGAGGGCAGCTGCATCACGGTGTGCCCGTGCTCGCGGCCGATGGACTCGACGAGCTCGACCACGTCTCGATCGAACACGACCGGCTCGAAGCGGGCCAGCGTCTTCCAGTCGATCTTGACGCCCTCCGCGTACGCCAGCTCGACGAGGTACCCGAGCAGGTTCTTCTCGGCCCGGGCGAGCACGTCGTTGTCGGTGTTGCGCAGGTCCACCGTCATCGTCGCCCGTGCCGCCACCACGTTGACGAGGTTCGGGTGCAGCTCGATGCGCCCGACGGTGCCGACCATCGGCGGCCCGAGGTCCTCGACGAGCTCGCGCACGAACGTCGTGACGCGGGCGGCCGTGTACCCGGCATCGTGGCGGTGCTCCATGGGTGTCGTGCCCGCGTGGTTCGACTGGCCGGTCACGACCAGCTCGGTCCAGGAGATGCCTTGCACACCGGTGACCGCGCCGATCGTGATGCCCTCGGCCTCGAGGACCGGCCCCTGCTCGATGTGCAGCTCGACGTACGCGTGGGGCGGCCGCGCCGGGCACGGCTCGGAACCCGAGTAGCCGACTCGGTCGAGCTCGGCACCGAGCACCGCTCCGTCGACGCCCACGGTGCCGAGCGCGTCCTCCAGCGCGAGCCCTCCGGCGAAGACGAGGCTGCCGAGCATGTCGGGAGCGAACCGGCTGCCCTCCTCGTCGGTGAAGAAGGCGACGGCCAGCGGGTGCTCCGTCTCGAGGCCGGCGGAGACGACGGTCTCGATGGCCTCGATGCCCGCGAGCACGCCGAGGCAGCCGTCGTAGCGGCCACCGGTGGCGACGGTGTCGATGTGGCTGCCGGTCATGACCGGTGGGTCGAAGCTGTCGGCCGGCCACGTGCCGACCACGTTGCCCACGCCGTCGACGTCGACGCGCAACCCGAGGTCACGCATCCACGTGACGACGAGGTCGCGACCCTCGCGGTCGGCGTCGGTGAGGGCGAGCCGGCAGCTCCCGCCGCCGTCGATCGCACCGAGCTCGCCGAGCGCGTCGAGCCGTGCCCGCAGACGTGGGAAGGACACTCGAAGATCCTCGATCACAGCGCGATGTCACCAGGTCTGACGGGGACGCGCACGAGCGGCCGGCCGGTGGCGGCACGGATGGCGGCGACGATCGCCGGTGTGGAGGAGATCGTGGGGGGCTCGCCAACCCCCTTCGCGCCGAACGGCGCGCCCGGTTCGGGGTGCTCGATGCACGTGGCGCTGACCACCGGGGCGTCGAGCGCGGTGGGGATGAGGTAGTCGGTGAAGCTCGGGTTCTGCACCCGCCCGTTCACGACGAGCAGCTCCTCCATCACCGCTAGCCCCATGCCCTGGGCGATGCCACCTTCGATCTGGCCGGTGACCTGCAGCGGGTTCAACACCTTGCCGACGTCCTGGGCGGTCGCCACGTGCACGACCCGCACGAGACCGAGCTCCGCGTCGACGTCGACGACGGCCCGGTGCGCGGCGCACGCGAACGACACGTGCGCGTCGCCTTGGCCGTTCTCG
>JBEEGB010000372.1:0-2816 GCA_041166585.1 Acidimicrobiaceae bacterium | reverse complement strand
CCGGACGGCATCGACCTCACCCTGTTCGTGAACCGGCCGTTCGCAGAGACCTATCCCGAGCTCGTCGCCGCGTTCCCGACGTACGTGTGCCCGGTCATCGAGCGGTCGAAGCTGCTGCGCATCGCGGCCGAGGCGACGTGGCTGCTCGTCCAGGCGAAGCGGCGCGGCATCGACGTCCTCCACCACGCGGGCGGCACGATCCCGTTGCTGCGGATGACGCCGGCGGTCACCACCATCCACGACCTGCAGCCGCTGCTGCTCCCCGACAACTTCAGCCTGGCCAAGCAGCGATACCTGCGATGGCGGCTCCCGCCCACCGTCCGCCGGTCGCGCCTCCTCATCACGCTCACCGACTACACGCGACGCACGATCGTCGAGCACTTCGGCCGCGGCGCGGACGACATCGCGCTGGTGCCGCCCGGCTACACGATCGCGTTGAGCGAGAAGCCCGAGGGCGATCCGATCGTCACCTACGGCATCGACGGCCCGTTCTTCCTGTACCCGGCCATCACCTACCCGCACAAGAACCACGGCGTGCTCGTGCGCGCGTTCGCGCTGCTGCTCGAACGTCACCCCGAAGCGCTCCTCGTGCTCAGCGGTGGTGAGGCGAGCGAGGAGGCAGCGGTCGCGGACGACATCGAGCGCTTGGGCATCGCTCACCGCGTGCGGCGCGTCGGGCGGGTGCCGCGTGGCGACCTCGACTGGTTCTTCCACCACGCGGTCGCGCTGACCCAGCCGTCCCGGTTCGAGGGCTTCGGCTTGCCCGTGCTGGAGGCGATGGGACACGGTTGCCCCGTGCTCGCCGCCGACGCCACCGCGCTGCCCGAGGTCGTCGCCGGTGCTGCCACGTTGCTGTCTCCCGACAACCCGGAGGCCTGGGCCACCGCGATGGCCGAGGTGCTCGAGGACGAGGACACCCAGGTGCGGCTCCGCGACGCCGGCAACGTCCGGGTGGCGGAGTTCCGCTGGGGAGCGTCCGCCCAGCGGCTGGCCGACGCCTACCGGCAGGCGGGCTCGAGGTGAACCTCCTCGTCCTCTGCCCTCACTACGCGCCCGACGTCGCGCCGACCGGCGAGGTGATGACGAGCATCGCCACCGAGCTCGCGGCCCGCGGGCACCGCCTCCACATCGTCACCGCGCTGCCGTGGTACCAGCACCACCGCGTCGAGCCTGGTTGGACCGGACGGCTGGTACGCAACGAGGACACCGAGTGGGGGAGGATCACCCGCGTCCACCCGTTCCCCACGGACAAGGGCAACGTCACCGCGCGGGCGCTCGCGTTCGGAGGGTTCACGGCGCTCGCTGCCGCGATGGCTGCCGCGTCACCGACGCGGCCCGACGCGGTGCTGGCGATGTCGCCACCGTTGACGCTCGGCCTGGCGGGGTGGACCGTCGCCCGCCTGCGCGGCGCGCCCTTCGTGTTCAACATCCAGGACGTGTTCCCCGACGTCGCGGTCGAGCTGGGGATGATCACCAACCCGACCGTCATCCAGGTCGCGGAACGCCTCGAGCGCATCACGTACAAGCTTGCGGATGCGGTGACCGTGCTCTCCGACGACCTCCGCGACAACGTGGTCGCCAAGCTGCGGGGTCACCGGCCCGATCGCGTCCGGGTGATCCCGAACTTCGTCGACACCGTGCGCATCCGTCCCGGCGAACGGGAGAACGCGTACCGCGCCGAGCACGGCCTCGGGGGCAAGACGGTCGTGATGTACGCCGGCAACGTCGGGTTCTCGCAATCGCTCGACCTGGTGCTCTCGGCGGCCACCGCCCTTGCCGACGATCCTGACGTGGTGTTCGTGATCAACGGCGGGGGCTCCGCCCGGCCCGGCCTCGAGCGGCAGGCAAAGGGGCTGGCCAACGTCCGCTTCATCGACATGCAACCCAAGGATCGGCTGCCGGAGCTCCTCGCCGCGGCGGATGTCCATGTCGTCCCCTTGAAGAGAGGCCTGGCCCGCTCGAGCGTCCCCTCGAAGCTGTACTCGATCCTCGCCGCCGGGCGTCCGATCGTCGCCAGCGTCGACCCCGGCACCGAGGTCGCCAACGTCGTGGACCGAGCGGGAGCGGGCATCGCCGTGCCTCCTGACGACCCCGAGGCGTTCACGAAGGCGGTCAGCCGCCTGGTCAGCGCGCCTGAGGAGGCGGCCGCGATGGGGGCATCGGGCCGGGCGTTCGTCGAGCGTTGGGCGTCCCCGGCGGCGGTGGCGGAGCAGTACGACCGCCTCTTCGCCGAGCTCGCCCTGAGTCAGGGGCGATTCGGACGCAAGCGTCGGCCCCGCTAGCGTTGCCTCTCTATGGGTAAGGCCTCCTCCGCCAAAAAAGTCGCGCGCGCGGCGCGCGCCGGTGGCAGCCGCCGCTCTGGTCAGCGTCGGGCTCTCGGGTTCCCGATCACCGTCTTCCTGGTCGTCGCGCTCGGCCTCAGCCTGGTCTTCGTGGCCCGCTCCGAGCGCATCACGAACGCCACCCCGAAGGTCGGCGAGCACATCCACGCCGCCTACAGCATCTACACCTGCGTGCCGGAGACGACACCGGCCGATGGCTCGACCACCACGACCACGCCACCGACATCGACGACCGCGGCCGCCGGGACCAGCTCGACCGTCGCCAACCTCCAGGCGCAGGCGTCAACGGACTCGGGAAGCACCACCACCGCCTCCTCCGTCCCGACCGACAGCACCACGACCACCGTGGGCGGACCGTCCACCACGGTCGCTGCGCCCGGTGACGTGACCGGACAGTTCCAAGCCCCGCTGGCCGACGCGACGACCGACGCGCTCGGGATCCACACCCACCAGGACGGCGTGATCCACATCCAC
>JBEEGB010000371.1:0-3086 GCA_041166585.1 Acidimicrobiaceae bacterium | reverse complement strand
AGGACGGGCTCGTCGCCGACTCGGGCACCTACGACGAGCTGCTCGACCGAAGCGCAGAGTTCCGCCGGCTCTCGCTCGTGAACGCAGGCGAGACTGCGCCGTGAGCGGGGCGGGCCTCACCATCGTGGTCCCGACCTACCAGCGACGCGAGCGGGTCATGCGCCTGGTGGAATCGCTGGCCCCTGAGCTCACCTCGCTGCCTGGTTGCGAGGTCGTCGTCGTCGTGGACGGCTCGACGGACGGGACGGCCGAGGCGCTCGCCGCCCTCGACTTCCCCGTCCCCCTCCGGGTCGTGACCCAGCCGAACCGGGGTCAGGCCACGGCCCGCAACGCAGGCGTGGCCGTCGCGACCAACCCGATCGTCCTCTTCATCGATGACGACCACATCGCGGAGCCCGGGCTCGTGTCGGAGCACCTCGCCGCCCACCGGAGCGCGCCCGGTCCGATCGCGGCGGTCGGATCGGTGCCCATGCCCGAGGACTCGGACCAGGAGGGCTGGGTGCTCGGCGCCGGGAACCGCCACTTCGAGCAGCTGCGCGGCCGGACGGCCATCGAGCGGGCCGACCTGGTCGCCACCGGCAACCTCAGCGTGGGGGTCGAGACCTTCCACCGGGTCGGCGCGTTCGACGAGGGCTTCGTCGGGTGGGGCCCCGAGGACTACGACTTCGGTGTCCGGCTGCTCGATGCCGGCATCCCGGTCCTCTACCTCGAGACGGCGATCGCGTGGCACCTCCAACACAAGGACCCGGCCAGCCTGTGTCGTGATGCGCGGCAGGAGGGTGCGACGTCGGTGCACACCGCGACGAAGGGCTACACCGGCCCTGGCGCACCCGAACCGCACATCTCGCGAGCGGCAGCTCTGCTGCTCCGCGGCGGGCTCCGGCAGAGCTCGTCGTGGGACCGGCTCGCCCGCGCCTCGCTCGTGCTGTACCGGGTGCGGCTCCGTCCGCGGCGCTCGACCCGCAACCCGTTCCTGCGGCTCGCGATGACCGCGAGCCGGGTCGCCGGGTGCCTCGACACACCGGGCGGACGCGAGCTGCTCACGGCAGGAGATACTCGATGACCAGCACGTTCGCGCAGAGACTGCAGCGCGTCGCGCGCGATCCACGGAGATTCGTGTACTTCGGCAGGGAGCGCATCGCGGGCGTCAGGCGTGCCGTCGACGTCGAACGTCGCGAGGTCGCGCTCACCTTCGACGACGGGCCTGACGCCACGTACACGCCCGCGCTGCTCGACCGGCTCGCCGAGCTCGACGTGCCCGCGACCTTCTTCGTCGTGGGCAACGCGGCGAAGGCCCAGCTGCCCTTGATGCGCCGCCTCATCGAGGCCGGCCACGCCATCGGCATCCACACGTCCGAACACGCCGATCTCACGAACCTGTCGTTCCGGGCTGTCCGGGACGAGCTCCGCCGCAGCAGGAGCGACCTCGAGCCGATCGCGGGCCGCCCGGTGAAGCTGCTCCGTCCACCACACGGGAGCGTCCACGCCCACGTCGGCGCGGCGGCTCGCCTCGAAGGTCTCGACGTCTGGCTCTGGTCGGTCGATCCGGAGGACTGGCGTCCGCGGGTGCCGGTCGCCACGATCGCATCTCGGGCGCGGGTCGTGGCCGGCGACGTCGTGGTCCTCCACGACGGCATCAACGACCCGATCGACGAGGCGGCCCGCGATCGCAGCACGACCATCGACGCCATCGGACCGATCGTCGAGGCCGGTCGCCGAGCGGGCCTCCGCTTCGTGACGCTCCCGCACTAGTTCGTTTGGCCTGTCCCTAGCGGTCCGCGTGCGAATGCTCTAAAGGGATTTCTCCTTTCGGTCGAACAACCACCAGCGCAGCCCACTCAGCGCACCCGTTCGATGCTGGAGGAGCCCACATGGAGTCCAAGTCTCTGCCCGCGCGCGCCAAAATCGGTGCCCGCCTGCGAGCGTGCACGGCGATCGCCCTGATCTTCGCGCTGGTGCTTGGCTTCGTCGGTCAGACCAACGCCGGTGCTGTCCCGGCTCCCGCTGGCTTCACCATCTCCGGAACCCGCATCGTCGGCCCGAACGGACAGACCTTCGTTCCCCTCGGCGCCAACTTCATGGGACCGCAGGCGTTCTGGCCGAGCCCGACCAAGGGCAAGTCGGACGCTGTGCAGCGGTGGGGCTGGAACACGATCCGGCTGAACACGTGCCTGCCCGGCGGCTGCCAGGGCACCGGCGGCTACTCGTGGACGACGAACGACGACCTCGACGGCATCGTCAGCGAGTACACCGGCAAGGGGATCGTCGTGACGATCGCCCTTCACCAGATCACCCCCGGCGAGTGGGCCGGCCCGGCTGAGCAGACCGCGATCAACAGCTGGTGGAGGGACATCGCCAACCGCTACAAGTCGAACCCGTACGTCTGGTTCGACCTGCTCAACGAGCCCGGCAACGGCAGCTCGGGCGTGGCGCAGTGGCTGAACGTCCAGACCACGATGATCGACTCCGTCCGCAGCACCGGGGCCACCAACGTCATCGTCGTCGAAGGAACCCAGTGGGGCCAGGACGCAGGCACATGGGACAACAGCCCCGTCTCGACCTCCAACAGCGCGATCCTCTCGTTCGGACCGCAGCTCCTCAACGGCCGCAGCAACCTCCTCTTCTCGATGCACGCCTACGACCAGTACGGCGAGGACGGCACCGACGCCCAGCGCGACGCCCGCCTCGGCAACTACATCGACCGGGTGCACGCCGGGGGCATGGCCCTCGTCGTCGGCGAAGCCGGCGGCACGAGCGACACCAGCAGCTGGGCCAGCCGAGGTGCGGCCGCCGCGTTCCGCGTCGCCCCCGGCAAGGGGGTCGGTGTGCTGGCATGGCACGCGCAGCCCGGCGACGGCTACGCCCTCACGAACCCCGGCCTGTTCGACGAGATCAACAGCTACACGAACCCCACCAACCTCACCTGGGCCGGCCAGTACCTCTGGAACATCGGCGCCGCGAACCGCTCCGGCGCACCGGCGCCCGCACCGGCCCCGACTCCGGCGCCCACCCCCACGCCGACCCCGGCGCCGACCCCGGCGCCCACGCCGACCCCGACCCCGCCGCCCGTGAAGACCCCTTCGTCC
>JBEEGB010000370.1:0-7073 GCA_041166585.1 Acidimicrobiaceae bacterium | reverse complement strand
CTCGGGATGATCACCTCCCTCGCGCGCGTCGAGGGCAAGCCCATCGGCATCATCGCCAACAACCCCGTGCACCTCTCGGGCGCCATCGACCGCGACGGCGCCGACAAGGCCGCTCGCTTCATGCAGCTCTGCGACGCGTTCGACCTGCCGATCCTCACCTTGTGCGACACCCCGGGGATGATGGTCGGACCCGAGGCCGAGGCCACGGCGCTGGTGCGCCACGTGAGCCGCATGTTCGTGACCGGTGCCGGCGTCACCGTGCCGCTGTTCACGATCATCGTGCGCAAGGGCTACGGGCTCGGCGCGCAAGCGATGGCGGGCGGCAGCTTCAAGTCACCGCTGTTCACGGTGGCATGGCCGACCGGTGAGCTCGGCGGCATGGGACTCGAGGGTGCGGTGAAGCTCGGCTTCCGCAAGGAGCTCGCCGCGATCGAAGACGCCGACGAGCGGGAGCGCACCTACCAGGAGATGGTCGAGCGCATGTACCAGCACGGCAAGGCGATCAACGCGTCGACCCACTACGAGATCGACGACGTCATCGATCCCGCCGACTCCCGCCGCTGGATCGCGATGGCCCTCGCGTCCACCCCGCCGCCCCTCCCCCGCACCGGCAAGAAGCGCCCCAACATCGACACCTGGTGACATCACTCCACTTCGTTTGTTCGGTGCTGACTTCGGTTTTTCCGTAGTTATCACCGAACAAACGGTGAGGGGTTTAGGCGGACTTGCGGGCCTTGGGGGCGGCCTTTTTGGTGGGCTTCTTGGTTGCCCTTGGCTGGTCTTCGGCGGCTTCGCCCTCAGCCGGTTTTTCGGCGGGCCGCGAGGTGGGGTGGTGCTGTCTCGATTCCTTGGCGGCCTTCACGCTCGCCTCGAGGGCGGCCATGAGGTCGACGACCTTGTCCGACGTCGCCGGCGCCGGCGCGGTGACCAGCTCGGTCGCCCCCGACGCCTTGCGCTCGATCAGGTCGAGCACCTGGATGCGATGCGTGTCGGAGAACTGCTCGGGCTTGAACTCCGCCGCCAGCGACTCGATGAGCGCCTCGGCCATCGCCAGCTCCTTGTCGCTCACCTCGACCTTCTCGAGCTCGGCCAGCTCGGGGATCTCGGCGGGGCTGTTCACCTCGTCGGCGTAGACCATCGTCGACAGCACGAGCATGCCGTCCTTCGGTCGCACCGCCGCGAGGTACTGCTTCGAGCGCATCACCATGCGGGCGATGCCCACCTTCTGCGAGTGCTCCATGGCAGTGGCCAGCAGCGCGTAGGGCTTGGCCGTCGCCTTGTCGGGCGCCAAGTAGTACGCGCTGTCGTAGAAGATCGGGTCGATCTCGGCGAGGTCGACGAACTCCTCGATGTCGATGGTGCGCGCCGCCTCGGGATCGAGGGCGGCGAGCTCGTCGTCGTCGATCAAGACGTACTCGCCCGACGACAGCTCGTAGCCCTTCACGATCGAGTCGTTCGGGACCTCGCTTCCGTCGGCCGCCGACACCTTGTTGTACTTGATGCGCGAACCGGTCCGCTTGTCGATCTGGTTGAACGAGACCGACTTGCGGGAGACCGCGTTGTACAGCTTCACGGGGATGTTGACCAGCCCGAAGCTGATCGACCCGCTCCAGATGGCCCTCGGCATCCGGTAAGTCTGCCCGTTCTTTCACTCCTTGAACAGCGCCAACACCCGCAACACCCCGCCAACCCTCATTCTGGCGTCAATGACGGCGCATATACGGACGTGGTTGACGCCAGAATGAGCGGTTTCGCGGTTTAGATGACGCCTCGGTCGCTGGCCCACCGGGTGAGCTCGTGACGGGTCGACAGCTGGAGCTTGCGGAGCACGGCGGACACGTGGGTCTCGACCGTCTTGGCCGCGATCTCGAGGCGGCGGGCGATCTCCTTGTACGTGTAGCCACGGGCGATGAGGCGCAGCACCTCGCGCTCTCGCGCCGTCAGCTGGTCGAGCTCGGGGTCCTGCACCTCGGCAACCGCGGGGCTGCCTTCGCCCGAGAAGGCATCGAGCACGAACCCCGCAAGCCGGGGCGAGAACACCGCGTCGCCTCCATGCACGCGCCGCACCGCGTCGACGAGCTCGTCCGGGCCGATGGTCTTCGTGACGTAGCCGCGCGCACCGGCGCGGATGACGGCGATCACGTCCTCAGCGGCATCGGACACCGAGAGCGCGAGGAAGCGGACCGCCGGGTTGGTCGCGCCGATCGCCTCGATGACGGTGCGTCCGCCCCCGCGCGGCATGTGCACGTCGACGAGCACCACGTCGGGCGTGAGCCGCCGTATCGCGTCGATGGCTTCGTCCACCTCGGTTGCGGTGCCGACGACGTCGATGCGCCCCTCCAGCTCGCTCCGCACGCCGGCGAGGAACAGTCGATGGTCATCGACGAGGAACACGCGAGGTTCGCTCACGAGCGCGGCATCTCCAGCGCGACCTCAGTACCGCCGGGATCGCTCGTGATCGTCACCCGACCGCCGTGGCGCTGCACCCGCTGCCGGATCGACTCGGCGATGCCGCGGCGATCGTCGGGAACGGCGTCGACGTCGAAGCCCGAGCCCCGGTCACGGACGAACGCGGTGACGCAATGGTCCTCGGCCTCGACGAACACCGACACGAGCGGCACGCCTGCGTGCTTCGCCGCGTTGACGGCCGCCTCCCGCGCCGCGAGCACGAGGGCCTCGACGCCGTCGTCGACCGGGCAGTCCCCCACCGTCACGACGTCCACCTCGATGCCGTGGATCGCCTCGACCTCTTCGGCCATCGCGGTCACCGCGGCGGCGAGGCTCCCTGGCGCAAGGCGCTCGTCGGCGCCGTAGAGCCACGAACGCAGCTCGCGCTCCTGCCGCCGAGCCAGCGCCACGAGCTCCTTCGGCCGGTCCGCGTTGCGCTGGATGAGCGCCAGCGTCTGCAGCACCGAGTCGTGGATGTGGGCTGCGACCTCGGCCCGCTCCTCCGAACGGATGCGCTGACGGCGCTCGGTCGCGAGCTCGTCGATCAACCGCCGGATCCAGGGGAACAGGATCAACGCCAGCCCGGCTGTCGTCACGATCACCGCGAGCACGACCTGACGGGTGGCGGCCAGCGCGTTGTTCGTCGCGAGGAAGACGCCGATGCCCGCCACCACGAGCAGGCCGCCGAGCGCGAGGCGCAGCTGCGACTGCCGTCCGCCGACCAACGTCTCGAACGGGCGGCCGGGCAAGCGGTTGGCCGCCTGGGAGAAGCGGGCCTTGTCCTCGTCCGCCGTGCGCGACCACAGCACGGCGACGCCGATGCTGGCGAGCGTCAACGGCCAGACCAGCCGGTCGTCGAACCACAACCCGACGTTGCGCAGCAGCAACAGCGCGCCGACGAGGATCAGCCCGATCGCCAGCGGCTGGCGCAGGTCGCCATGAGAGAGATCGAATCGTCGGGGCGACGGCGCGGCGTCCGCTGCGGGCATCAGCCGCCAGGCCACGAGGTAGATCGGCACACCGGCACCCGACGCGACGGTGAGCACGATGAACGCGATGCGGATGACGACGGGGTCGACGCCCAGCTCGTGCGCGATGCCGGATGCCACCCCGGCGACGATGCGATCGGGCCCGCGCTTGATCCGGCCGAGCCGCGTGCGGCGCAGTCGATGGCGGGTGGAGGGCTTGGGCATGGCCGGCCCATGATCCCACCGGGTGCCCAAGGCAACCATCCGTCATGGCCCCGAGGGCCTCAGGGTCATCCCTGATTGTGCGAATTGCTCGTTCGGCGAACGATGGCCCCATGGAACCGCAGAGCGCCTCTGATCCTGGACAGGCTCCGCCCCGACGTCTCGTGCGCCGCCGCGACGACCGGCTCATCGGCGGGGTGTGCAGCGGCATCGCCGACCACCTCGGCATCGACCCGGTGGTCGTGCGCATCGCGTTCGTCGTGCTCTCGTTCATGGGCGGTGCCGGCCTGCTGGCCTACGCGGCCGGGTGGCTGCTCATCCCCGAGGACGGGGACGAGCGCTCGATCGGCGAGCGCGCCCTCAAGGAGCGGCGCTGGGCGCCGATCGTCGGCGTGGCGCTCATCGGCGGCGCCGTGCTGTTGTTGGCCGACAGCTGGTGGTGGGCCGGCCGCGGCGTCGGCTTCCCCATCCTCCTCATCGCCGGCGGCGCCTACCTCCTCTGGACGCGCACCACCACCACCCCCACCCCCGCCCCCACCCCAACTGGCGTGCGTTACGGGGACATAGACCCCCCAACGCACGCCAGTTCGAGCGCGGGAAGTGCGGGGCGTCCGCCGCGGCGGCGACGGCGGCGCAGCCGGTTGGGTCCGATCGTGCTCGGCCTGCTGTTCGTCGGCGCCGGGATCGTGGGGCTCGTCATCGCATCGGGGCGGGCCGTGCAGCCGAGCGCGGTGTTCGCCGGCGGCCTGATGATCGTCGGCTCGGGGCTCGTGGCCGGCACGTGGGTCGGCCGGGCGTGGGGCCTCATCCCGCTCGGCCTGCTGCTGCTCGCCGCGCTGTCGGCGAGCAGCGTCATCAAGGTCCCGTTCGAGGGTGGGGTCGGCGAGCGCCACTTCACGCCGCGGACGGCCAGCGAGGTCCGCGACGAGTACCACCTCGCCATGGGCGAGCTGCGCCTCGACCTGTCCGCGCTGCAGCTCGACCGCGGTCAGGTCAGGGACATCACCGCAACCGTCGGCGCCGGCCACCTCGACATCACCGTGCCCCGCGGCTTCGATGTGGAGATCCACGGCGAAGCCGGGATGGGTGACGTGGCCCTGCTCGGCAACAACCACCACGACGGCGGCATCAGCATCGACCGCGACGAGAGCATCAAGGCGGGCAGCGAGGGCGCACCCAAGATCGTGCTCGATGCCGAGGTCGGCATCGGGCAGGTGGAGGTGCACCGTGCAGAGGCATAGGGCCGATCTCACCTCGCTGCTCTCAGGGCTGCTGTTCCTCGGCGTCGGCACCACCGCGCTCGTGGCCGGTTCCGATCACTTCGCCGACGCGCTGCGCTGGGTGTGGCCGATCACCTTGCTCATCCTCGGCGTGGCGTTGCTCGTGCGCTCAGGAGGCAAGCACCGCTCTGGCGACGAGGTCGGTGCCGAACGCGGTGAGGATCGCGAGGTAGAGCAAGCCGGTCGCAGCCATGACGGCTGAGTAGGCCCGCTCCTTCAACGCGGCGCGCGTCACGATGACGAGCCCGATGGTGGTGACCGCGCAGGCGATCCAGAACCACCCGAGGATCCCGCCGTAGCCGTCGTCGATCGAGCCGGTCAGCACCGACACCATGCCCGTCGGCCACAGGAGCGCCGCCACCTCGAACGGCCAGATCACCCCGACCCAGCGGACCAGCTCGAGCAGCGGTCCCCGAGCGAGGCCGGGCTGCACGAGGTACCAGTGCCCGAGGAGCATGGCGTCTGACACGCTGCCGAGGAACGCGGCGCCCACCAGGGTGCGCACGAGGGCGAGTGCGCCGGGCCCACCGGCGTCGAGACCGGCAGCCACGAGCCCGATGGCACCGAGCAACGGCGGGATGAGGTCGAGCACCGGTGGGAACTCGGCCGCATCGGGATCAGGGCCGTCGATGTCGCGGTCGATGCCCGTCATCGCCACCACCCGGGCGCTCCGTCGCTCGACCCGGTCGCGCTCGAGCGCGACGCCGGCGCGGCGGCGCACGATCGACACGCCGAGCGCCACGCCGGTGGCGACGACCATGAGCACCGCGAACACATCGCGGACCGGCACCGGATGCACCCTCCCGGTGGCGACGGCGCCCAAGGCCATCAACAGGTAGACCCCGCGCATGAGCCAGCCGTAGCCGATGCCCACCTCCCGCCGCCGGGTCGTCACCCACAGGAACGCGAGCCCCCCCGTCGCCCACTGCAGCAACACCGTCGCCGCATCCAGCCGAATCATGCGTGATCCGGTCGGTCAGCCGTCCGAACTTCGGCGGGAGGCGGTGCGATAGCACCGCCTCGCATCCAACATTCGCTCACGCGTCGACGACGACGAGGGCGTGGTCGGCGTCGTTGAGGTTGTCGGGACCGGACTCGGCGGCCACCACGATGTCCTCGAGCCGGGCGCCCCAGCGTCCAGCGAAGTAGATCCCCGGTTCGACCGAGAACGCGTGCCCTGGGGCGAGCGCCGTGCAGTTGCCACCGACGATGTACGGGTCCTCGTGCTCCTCGATGCCGATGCCGTGACCGGTGCGGTGGAAGAACTGCGGGCCGTACCCGCCCTCGGTGATGATGCGGCGGGCGACACCGTCGACGTCCTCGCACGGCGTGCCGACCGTCGCGGCGTCGACGGCCGCCTGCTGGGCCTCGTAGAGCACGGCGTAGAGATCACGGAACTCAGCGGGCGGCTCGTCCCCACCGGTCCACACGCAGCGCGTGATGTCCGAGCAGTAGCCGACGCCATCCGCGCCGTGCATCGTCCCGCCGAAGTCGCACAGCACGACCTCGCCCGCCTGGATGACGCGCGCGCCGGGCTCGTGGTGCGGGCTCGCCGCGTTCTCGCCCGCGCCCACGATGGCGAAGTTCACCTTGGCGTGGCCCTCGGCCCGCAGCCGTCGCCCGATCTCCGACGACACCTCGGCCTCGGTGCGGCCGACGAGCGGGATCTCGCCCGCCTGCAGCTGCACCGCCACGCGGTCGGCGGCGGCCGACGCGCGCCGAAGCGCGGCGATCTCGGCCGCGTCCTTCACGGCCCGCAACGGGCCCATCACCTCGCTGCCCTTGCGGAACGTGGTCGACGGCATGCGGGCCACGAGGTCGACGAGGAAGCGCGCCCACGTGCGGTCGCCGATGGCCGCGACGGGGACACGGCCGGCCAGCGAGGCCACGAGCTCGACCGGGTCATCCGTCTCGTCCCATGGCGCGACCGAGAACAGCTCAGGGTGCTCCACCACGCGCGGCGCCTCGAGCCGCGGCACCACCAGCGTCGCGTCGCCCCCTCGCGGCAGCACGAGCATCGTGAGCCGCTCGAGGGGCATGGCCTCATACCCGGTCAAGTAGGGCAGGTCGGGACCAACCGACAGCAGCAGGACGTCGACGTCGAGCTCTTCCATGCGCGCCCGCGCCCGTGCCATCCGGTCCTGCAACATCCAAC
>JBEEGB010000369.1:0-5326 GCA_041166585.1 Acidimicrobiaceae bacterium | reverse complement strand
TACTCCTCCGTGGTGCGGAGGTAGGTGAGCGAGAACATCGCGTTGTGGTTGCAGGTCGACACCAGCGGGTTGAACCGCCGGGTCATCTCCTTGATCACCGCGTCGACGCACTTGACCGAGCCCCTGGCGCACAGGTTCGACGAGCCGGGTTCGTAGGTGCTCGACACGCCCGGCAACAGGTCGGACCATGCGACGAACAAGGGGTCAACCGCGGAAGCCGGCTGCACGGAGGCGGCGCCGACGAGCACGGTGGCAACGAGAAGAGCGAGCGCCGTCTGCCGGAGCCGTCCAGGGGGGGAGAAGGTCGCGTGCTCGGTCGCTGCCCTCGCCCTCCGCGTCGCCACGAGACGCACTGTGCAGGCGTTGACCGTGCACGTCCATGGCCCGACCGGGTCATTCCCGAGGGCCGGCCGGGCTAGTGCTGGGTCACAAACCCCACCGAGACTGGCCGAACCGGTAGCCGACCGAGCGCACGGTCTGGATGAGGTTGGCGTGCTCCTCGCCGAGCTTGGCCCGGAGCCGCCGGATGTGGACATCGACGGTGCGGGCTCCGCCGTAGTACTCGTAGCCCCAGACCCGCGAGAGCAGCGTCTCTCGGGTGAACACCTTGCCGGGGTGCGCCGCGAGGAACTTGAGCAGCTCGTACTCCATGTAGGTGAGGTCGAGCGGGCGGCCGTCGCAGGCGGCCTGGTAGGTCTCGAGGTTGAGGACCAGCTCGCCGTACTCGATGAGCTCGGGTCGCGTCCCCCGGCCCGTGCGCCAGAACAGGTGCTTGAGCCTGGCCTCGAGCTCGCGCGGGTGGAACGGGCTCAGGCAGAAGTCGTCGAACAGGTCGTCGCGCAGCTCGAGGTGGGTGAGCTGCGCGCCGGACACCAGCAGCAGCAGCGGCTCGAGCGGGAGGTCCCGCTTGCGCAGGGCCCGGCACAGCGCGAACGCGCCCTCCGCATCCTGGTCGGCGACCACGATCGCGCCCGCCCACCCGTCGTCCGGCTCGACGCGCGCTGCGCTCACCTCGTCGGCGACCGACTTCCACGGGTACCCGCCCAGGTCGAGCGCCTGGGCCAGCTCAGGTGGCGGCGGATCGGGGTACAGGAGCAGCGGCTCCATCAGAGGTTCCTGAAGTACCGGTCGAGCTCGAACTGGGTGATCTGGGTCTTGTAGTCGCGCCACTCGGCCCGCTTGTTGCGCAGGAACCACTCGAACACGTGCTCACCCAGCGCCTCGGCCACGAGCTCGGATGACTCCATGACGTTCAACGCGTCCGCGAGCGAGCCGGGCAGCACGCCGAACCCTTCGGCCAGACGCTCCTCTTCCGTGAGCTGGTAGAGGTTGGCCGTCACCTCGTTGGGGAGCTCGTAGCCCTCCTCGATGCCCTTGAGCCCGGCCGCCAGCACCACCGAGAACGCAAGGTAGGGGTTGCACGCCGGGTCGGGCGCCCGGAACTCGATGCGGGTGCTCTCCGCCTTGCCCTTCTTCGTGTGCGGGACGTTCACCACGACCGACCGGTTGTTGCGGGCCCACGAGATGTAGATCGGGGCCTCGAACCCGGCGACGAGACGCTTGTAGGAGTTCACCCACTGGTTGGTGACGGCACAGATCTCGCGGGCGTGGAACAGCACTCCTGCGATGAAGCCGCGGGCGATCTTGGACAGGCCGTGAGGATCTCCCGCGTCGTAGAACGCGTTGGTGTCACCCTCGAACAACGAGAAGTGCGTGTGCATCCCCGAGCCCTGCACCAGCTCCAGAGGCTTGGGCATGAAGGTGGCGTGCACCCCCGACTCGTGGGCGATCTCCTTCACCACGAGGCGGAAGGTCATCACCGTGTCGGCCATCGTCAGCGCGTCTGTGTAGCGGAGGTCGATCTCGTGCTGGCTGGGCGCGTCCTCGTGGTGGGAGTACTCCACGGGGATGCCCATGGCCTCGAGCGTGTGGATCGTCCGCTTCCGGATGTCACCGGCGACGTCAGCGGTCGTCAGGTCGAAGTAGCCGGCGGTGTCGAGCGGGATCGGCTTGACGCCGGGGTCGCCCTGGGCGAAGTAGAAGAACTCCATGTCGGGGGCGACGTAGAACGTGAACCCCTTGTCCCGCGCCTTTGCCAGGTTGCGCTTCAGGACGTTCCGGGGGTCGCCCTCGAACGGTGTGCCGTCGAGGTTGGCGATGTCACAGAACATCCGGGCTGACGGCGCGTCGTCGCTCCCCCACGGGAGCAGCTCGAAGCTGTTCGGGTCGGGCCGCGCGAGCACGTCGCTCTCCTGCACGCGGCTGAAGCCGTCGATCGCCGAACCGTCGAACTGCATGCCCTCTTCGAACGCGCCTTCCAGCTCCGCGGGGGAGATGGCGAACGACTTGAGCTGGCCCAGGACGTCCGTGAACCAGAGCCGGATGAGCCGGACCCCTCGCTCCTCGACGCTGCGCAGCACATAGTCCTGTTGGCGCTCCATCACCCAGGCATGTTTGCATGGCGGGGTCGTCCCACCACCAGCGGTCAGCCCGGTTCACAGTGTGTTCACATTCGAGCAACAGCCGGGAAACGGGTCGCTGGCACCGTGACGACCAACAACCACCAACCTCTTTTCAAGGAAGCCGACGTGACCTACAAGGCCGAGTACATCTGGATCGACGGCACCGAGCCGACCGCCAAGCTGCGGTCGAAGACCAAGATCATCACGGGCAAGGGCGAGCTGCCGATCTGGGGCTTCGACGGCTCCAGCACCAACCAGGCGCCAGGCGCCGCGTCGGACTGCGTGCTCCAGCCGGTGTTCTCCCGCCCTGACCCGATCCGCGGTGGCGACGACATCCTCGTGCTGTGCGAGGTGCTCCTCACCGACATGACCCCGCACCCCACCAACACCCGGGCCCTGCTCACCCCGATCGCCGAGCAGTTCGCCGCCCAGGAGCCGATCTTCGGCATCGAGCAGGAGTACACGTTCTTCGACGGCAGCCGCCCGCTCGGCTTCCCCGACGGCGGCTTCCCGGCCCCGCAGGGTGGCTACTACTGCGGTGTCGGCTCGGACGAGATCTTCGGCCGCCCCGTCGTCGAGAAGCACCTCGACAACTGCCTCGCCGCCGGCCTCGCCATCTCCGGCATCAACGCCGAGGTCATGCCCGGCCAGTGGGAGTTCCAGGTCGGCCCGGTCAGCCCCGTCGAGGTGTCCGACCAGCTCTGGCTCGCCCGGTGGCTGCTCTACCGCACCGCTGAGGACTTCGGGATCTCCGCGACGCTCGACCCCAAGCCGGTCAAGGGCGACTGGAACGGCGCCGGTGCGCACACCAACTTCTCCACGAAGGCGATGCGCGAGGGCTACGACCCGATCATCACCGCGTGCGAGGCGCTCGGCGAGAGGGTGCTCGAGCACGTGCCCAACTACGGCTTCGGCATCGAGGGACGTCTCACGGGCCTGCACGAGACCGCACCGTGGAACGAGTACTCCTACGGCGTGTCGAACCGCGGCGCGTCGGTCCGCATCCCGTGGCAGGTCGAGGTCGACCAGAAGGGCTACATCGAGGATCGGCGGCCCAACGCCAACTGCGATCCCTACGTGGTGACCCGTCTCATCGTCGACACGTGCTGCACGTCGCTCGAGAAGGCCGACCAGGTCTAGATCCAGCCAACCGCTCGAAGCGCCGCCCGCCTGGATCCTCCGGGCGGGCGGTTGCCGTTCCGGTCTAATTTGCGCGCCATGCAGGATCGATCCCCTGACGAAGTCCTCGGCCTGGTGCGCGATGAGGGGGTCGAGATCGTCGACTTCCGCTTCTGTGATCTCCCGGGGCTCATGCAGCACTTCTCGGTGCCGGCGCACGAGCTGAGCGCCGACAGCTTCGAGGACGGGCTCGGCTTCGACGGCTCGTCGATCCGCGGGTTCCAAGAGATCCAAGAGTCGGACATGATCCTCGTGCCCGACGCCGACACCGCGGTGCTCGACCCGTTCCGCCAGCACAAGACGTTGAACCTCAACTGCTTCGTGCGCGACCCGATCACGCTCGAGCCGTACTCGCGCGACCCGCGCTACATCGCGAAGAAGGCCGAGGACCACCTCGTGTCGACGGGCCTCGCCGACACCGCCTACTTCGGACCGGAGGCCGAGTTCTTCATCTTCGACGACGTCCGCTTCCACTACGACCAGCACTCGTCGTCGCACTCGGTCGACTCCATCGAGGCCGCGTGGAACACCGCACGCGACGAGGGGCCGAACCTCGGCTACAAGATCCGCTACAAGGAGGGCTACTTCCCCCTCCCGCCCATGGACCAGTACCAGGATCTGCGCTCCGAGATGATCCTCACCATGGAGCGGGTCGGCATCGACATCGAGGTGCAGCACCACGAGGTCGGCACCGCGGGCCAAGCCGAGATCGACATGCGCTTCGACACGTTGCTGCGCATGGCCGACAAGCTCATGCTCTACAAGTACGTCGTCAAGAACGTGGCCCACGCCGCGGGCAAGACCGCGACGTTCATGCCCAAGCCCCTGTTCCAGGACAACGGATCGGGCATGCACGTCCACCAGTCGCTGTGGCGGGGCGGAGAGCCCCTGTTCTTCTCCGAGACCGGCTACGCGGGGCTCTCGGACATGGCGCGCTGGTACATCGGCGGCCTGCTCTCGCACGCGGCCGCCGTGCTGGCGTTCGCCGCGCCGACGACCAACTCGTACAAGCGCCTCGTGCCCGGCTACGAGGCACCCGTGAACCTCGTGTACTCCCAGCGCAACCGCTCCGCGTCGGTCCGCATCCCGCTCTACTCGAAGAGCCCGAAGGCCAAGCGCCTCGAGTTCCGTTGTCCCGACCCGTCGTGCAACCCGTACCTCGCGTTCTCGGCGATGCTCATGGCCGGACTCGATGGCATCGCCAAGCGCACCGAGCCACCGGCTCCGGTCGACAAGGACCTGTACGACCTCCCGCCGGAGGAGCTGGCCAAGGTCCCCCAGGTGCCGTCGTCACTCGACGAGGCGCTCCTCGCGCTCGAAGCGGACAACGAGTTCTTGAAGGTCGGTGGCGTGTTCACCGACGACCTGCTCGAGACCTGGATCTCGTTCAAGCGCTCATCGGAGATCGACGCGGTGCGCCTTCGCCCTCACCCGTACGAGTTCCACCTCTACTACGACATTTAGAGCGGAAGTGTCCTGACGGCTTGAGCGAGCGCCGAAAGCGCGAGCAGCGGCCACGCTGCTCCGCAAGCCTGATCAACGCGCCGCGGCGACATGCGAACGATACAGAGCCGGTCGTCTCACGGGCCGCTGGCCGCGTCCACGGGGCGCTCCGCGGCAGCGGCACGACCGCGTTCGCGCCGAACAGCGATGGCACCCTTGTGGCGACGCTCACCGGACACATC
>JBEEGB010000368.1:0-4314 GCA_041166585.1 Acidimicrobiaceae bacterium | reverse complement strand
CGGCCAGATCGCGCGGGAGGGGCCGCTCGCCGGCCAGCTCGCCTTCGCCCAGGTGAACCTCGGAGTGGACGTCGATCGCACCGAGGCCTCGCTGCTCGGCGCCGCCATCACCGAGCACGCTCCCGTGCTCGACGGGCTCGAGGTCCTCCCCGGCGGCGTCGCCCTCGCCAAGACCACGGTGCCCGAGACCGAGTTCATCGGCCTGGCCTTCGCGGTGGTGGTGTTGATCCTGGCGTTCGGGTCCGTGCTCGCCATGGGGCTGCCGCTCGCGGTCGCAGTCGCTGGTGTCGGCGCCGGCGTCGGGCTGACCGCGCTGCTCAGCGGCCTGCTGACGGTTCCCGACTACTCGACGATCGTGGCGATCATGATCGGCCTCGGCGTCGGCATCGACTACGCGCTGTTCATCGTCGTTCGCCACCGCGAGGGACTCCACGAGGGCCTGTCGCCGCGGGACGCGACGACGCGCGCCATGGACACCGCCGGCCGATCGGTCGTGTTCGCCGGCCTCACGGTCGTGCTGTCGCTCCTGGGCATCTTGCTCATCGGACTGGCGTCGCTCTCCGGCCTCGCCATCGGTGCATCGGTGACCGTCCTGGTGACGATGATCAGCTCGATCACCTTGCTTCCCGCGCTGCTCGGGGTCGTTGGCCCACGCGTCGAGGTCACTCGCTGGCGCGGTCTCGTGATGGCCGGCTTCGTCGCCGTGGCCCTCCTCGGCGTCGGGTTCGGCGTGCCCGCCCTGACGACCGGCGGCGCGGTGTTGGCCCTCGTCACCTTGTTCGCCAGCTTCGTGGTGCGCCCCCTTCGCCGCGCCGTGCCCCGACGCGCCGTCAAGCCCGTCAACGAGACGCTCGCCTACCGGTGGAGCCGAACGATCCAGCGCAACCCTCGGCGGTGGCTCCTTGTGGGCACGGTCGTGCTCGTCGTGCTCGCCTCACCGATCCTCGGGCTGCGTCTCGGCGTCGCCGACGAAGGCAACCATCCCGTCGGCACCCCGACCCGCAGTGCGTACGACCTGCTGGCCGACGGCTTCGGCGATGGGTTCAACGGCCCGTTCATCATCACCGCACAGCCGGGTGCTGACGGTTCGCTTACCGCTGTCGACTCGCTCCGGTCTGCGCTCTCCGCCGCGCCCGGCGTCGCGGCCGTCAGCGAGCCGGTGCTCGATGACCCCGCCGCTCCCAGGGCCGCGGTCATGACGCTCATCGCGACCACCGCCCCGCAGGACAAGGCGACCACCGATCTCGTCGGCGACCTGCGTGACCGCGTCATCCCCGCCGCGGTCGCCGCTTCCGGGCTCGACGTCAACATCACCGGCAGCGCGGCGGCCAACGTCGACTACACCGCGTACCTCAGCGGCAAGCTCGTCGTCTTCTTCGGCGCAGTGCTCACGCTGTCGTTCGTGCTGCTGATGCTCGTGTTCCGATCGGTGCTGGTGCCGCTCAAGGCCGTCGTCATGAACATGCTCTCGCTCGCCGCGGCGTTCGGGGTCGTGGTCGCGGTGTTCCAGTGGGGCTGGGGCGCCGACTTCTTCGGCATCAGCGGCGCTCCGATCGATGCGCCGTTGCCCCTGATCCTGTTCGCCATCGTCTTCGGCGTCTCGATGGACTACGAGGTGTTCCTTCTCTCCCGTGTCCGTGAGGAGTACGCCAAGACCGGCGACGCCGCACGGTCAGTCGCCGACGGCCTGGCATCCACGGCACGGGTCATCACGGCCGCCGCCGCGATCATGATCGTCGTCTTCGGCTCGTTCGTGCTCGAAGCCGACCGCGGCTCCAAGCTCTTCGGCTTCAGCCTCGCGCTGGCGGTCTTCCTCGACGCCACCCTCGTCCGGATGGTTCTGGTGCCGGCGACGATGGAGCTGCTCGGCCACAGGAACTGGTGGATGCCGAAGTGGCTCGACCGCATCCTCCCGCGGCTCGCGGTCGAGGCGACCGGTCACGACGCTCCGGCCCTCGCCGACGTGGTGCCCAGCGAGCTCGACGCACCGACCGCCGGTGATCAGCGCGAGCGCGTGGGCGTCTGAGATGAGAGCGATCATCCAGGAGGCCTACGGATCACCCGACCACGTCCTCGAGCTCCGCGACATCGACAAGCCAGCGATCAAGGACGACGAAGTCCTCGTCGAGGTCCACGCATCCGCGGTGGCCGGCGACGACTGGCACCTGATGCAGGGCGAGCCCTACGCCGCTCGTCTCGTGACGGGTCTGCGCAGACCGAAGAACCGTGTCCCCGGACGTGACGTCGCTGGGCGTGTCGAAGCGGTCGGCGCAGCCGTCACGGAGCTCCGGCCCGGCGATGAGGTCTTCGGCTGGTGCGACGGCGCGTTCGCCGAACACGTGGCGGTCCCGGCCGCTCAGCTCGCGGGCAAGCCCACGAACCTGACGCTCGAGCAGGCGGCGGTGGTGCCCATCTCGGGGTTCGCCGCCCTCCAGGCAGCTCGCGACGTCGGACGCGTCCAGCCCGGCCACCACGTCCTCGTGATCGGTGCGTCCGGTGGGGTCGGCACCTTCGCCGTACAGATCGTCAAGGCGCTCGGCGCGACGGTCACCGGCGTCTGCAGCACGACCAACACCGAGCTGGTCCGATCGATCGGCGCCGACCACGTCATCGACTACACGCTCGACGATCTCGCCGCTGACGCCCGCGTCTACGACGTGGTCATCGATCTCGTCGGGAACCTCGCGCTGGCGGACGTCCGGCGCGCGCTGAAGCCCAGCGGGACCCTCGTGTTGGTGGGCGGGACCGGAGGCCGTTGGTTCAAGGGCACGCACCGGTTCATCGGTGCACTGCTCCTGACGCCGTTCGTGCGGCAGCGCCTCCGTCCGCTCATCCATCAAGACCGCAGGCGCGACCTCGAGACGCTGAAGGAGCTCATCGAAGCCGGGAAGCTGACGCCGGTGGTCAGCGCGCACTTCCCGCTCGCCGAGGTTCCCGACGCCATCCGGCACTTCGCCCAGGGACACGCCCGCGGCAAGGTCGCCATCACCGTATGAACCCCGCCAGCTCACGCTCAAACCACAAGAGGAGACCAATGGAAACCATGACCCCCAACCACCCAGTCGGCTTCGATGTCGAGTATCCCGACCGACCGCTCGATCGAGTCTCGAGCTTCTTCCGCCTGCTCTTCGCCGTTCCGATCTTGGTCGTGCTCGCCGCGATCGGCGGACCAGCCTTCGGGGCCGGAAGCGACAGCGGCGGTCTCTTCTTCATCGGCCTTGCAAGCGGGCTCCTGGTGATCCCTCCGCTGCTCATGATCGTGATCCGCGAGAAGTACCCGCGCTGGTGGTTCGACTTCAACCTCGCGTTCCTGCGCTTCGACAACCGGGTGATCGGCTACCTCCTGCTGTTGCGCGACGAGTTCCCCTCGACGGACGAGGAGCAAGCGGTCCACCTCGACCTGCCGTACCCCGAGGTCCGCGCCGACCTCAACCGGTGGATGCCGCTCGTGAAGTGGTTCCTCGCCATCCCGCACTACGTCGTGCTGATCGTGCTCGACATCGCGGTTGTGCTGGGAGCGATCGTCGCCTGGTTCGCCATCCTCTTCACCGGGCGCTACCCGCGCCGGCTGTTCAACTTCGTGGTCGGCGTCATGCGGTGGCACAACCGAGTGGTCGGCTACGCCTTCGCGCTGGTCACCGACCGCTACCCACCGTTCCGCTTGGCCGCATAGGCGGAGGATCCAGGCCGAGGCCCGTCGAACTGAAACAGATGCGATCTCGTCGGGGGGCGCGGATCGGGGCTGTTGCGGCGGGCCTCACGGCGATCCTCCTGTTGCCCACCTTGTCCACTGCCAACGCCACAGCCCCCGCGTCCGCCCCGTCGACGTTCACCGACGCCGCGGGCATCCACGTCGAATCGGTCACGCAGCTGGATCCGCGGCACTACAACGTCTCGGTCTCGTCCCCGGCCCTCGGCCGGGCCGTCGACGTCCGCATCCTCGTGCCCGCTGACTACGAACAGCAGCCCGGCGTCCGGCTTCCCGTGCTCTACCTGTTCCACGGCACGAGCGGTCGAGCTGCGGACTGGATCAGCGCGGGGGACGCCGAGGCGGTCACCGAGGGTCTCCCCTTGATCGTCGTGATGCCGGACGCCGGGTTCGACGGCAACGGAGGAGGCTGGTTCACGGACTGGGTGAACACGACCACGGTGCTCGGTCCGTCGCAGTGGGAGACCTTCCACGTGGATCAGCTGATCCCGTGGGTCGACGCCAACCTGCGGACGATCGCAGCCCGCGAGGGGCGGGCTGTCGCAGGGCTCTCGCAAGGCGGGTTCGGTTCGACGACGTACCCCGCGCGCCACCCCGACCTGTTC
>JBEEGB010000367.1:0-3134 GCA_041166585.1 Acidimicrobiaceae bacterium | reverse complement strand
TCGTAGTGGCGGTCGCCGACGACCTCGGGGGCGAGGATCGTGGAGGTCGACGCCAACGGGTCGACGGCCGGGTAGATGCCGAGGGCGGCGATCTGACGGGACAGCTCGGTGGTGGCGTCGAGGTGGGTGAACGTGGTGAACGGCGCGGGGTCGGTGTAGTCGTCGGCGGGCACGTAGACGGCCTGCAGCGATGTGATGGAGTGACCCTTGGTCGAGGTGATGCGCTCCTGGAGCTCGCCCATCTCGTCGGCCAGCGTGGGCTGGTACCCCACCGCCGACGGCATGCGGCCGAGCAGCGTCGACACCTCGGAGCCCGCCTGCACGAAGCGGAAGATGTTGTCGACGAAGAGGAGCACGTCCTGGTTCTTCACGTCGCGGAAGTACTCGGCGACGGTGAGGGCCGACAGCGCGACCCGCAGGCGCACGCCCGGCGGCTCGTCCATCTGGCCGTAGATCAGCGCCGTCTTCGCGATGACGCCCGACTCCTGCATCTCCAACCAGAGGTCGGTGCCCTCACGGGTGCGCTCGCCGACGCCGGCGAACACCGACACACCACCGTGGTGCGTGGCGACGCGCTGGATCATCTCCTGGATGAGCACGGTCTTGCCGACGCCCGCGCCGCCGAAGAGGCCGATCTTGCCGCCCTGGACGTAGGGTTCGAGGAGGTCGACGACCTTGATGCCGGTCTCGAACATCTGCGCCTTCGGCTCGAGCTGGTCGAACGGCGGCGGGTCGCGGTGGATCTCCCAGCGGTCCTCGATGTTGGTGAGCTTGTCCTCCGTGACGTCGAGCGGCTCGCCGATCACGTTGAACACGTGTCCGAGCACGCCGTCGCCCACCGGCATGGTGATGCCGTGGCCGGTGTTGCGCACGGCCGTACCGCGGCGCAGGCCGTCGGTGGGCTTCAGGCAGATGGCCCGCACCCGGCTGTCGCCGATCTGTTGCGCCACCTCGGCGGTGATGGTGATGGTGTCGCCCTCGAGCTCGGCATCCATCTCGAGCGCGAAGTTGATCTCGGGCAGCGCGTCGGGCGGGAACTCGACGTCGACCACCGGGCCGGCGATCGCGACGACGCGGCCGTCCTTGAGGGTCGTGCCGGGGGTGTCGGCGGTCATCGTCATGCGGTGGCTCCTGTAGCTCAGCGGTCGGCGCCGCGCGCGGCGAACAGATCCGCGTCGCGGCCTTCGATGGTGTCGGAGAGGTAGTCGGTCTCGTCGGACTCGCCCTGGCGGAGCGATTCCGACCCGGAGACGATCTCCATGATCTCGGTGGTGATGGCGTCCTGCCGGGCACGGTTCATGACCCGGCTCAGGCTGGTGATGAGGTCGTCGGCGTTGTCGGTCGCCGCCTTCATCGCCCGTTGGCGGGCGGTGTGCTCCGACGCGGCGGCGTTGAGCAGCGCGGCGTAGACCCGCGAGTCGACGTAGCGCGGGAGCAGGAGGTCGAGGATCCCTTCGGGACTGGGCTCGAACTCGTAGCTCGCGGCTACCGTCTCCTCGCCCTCGGGCGGCTCGGCGATGTCGTCACGGGCGAGCGGCATGAGCGTGTCGCGGACGACTGCCTGCACACCCGCGGAGCGGTACGCGGTGTAGACGATCTCCACCACGTCGGTGTCGCCGGCGAGGAACGCGCTGGTGGCGGCGGCGCCGATCTGGCGGGCGTCCTCGTAGCTCGGCCGGTCGGTGAAGCCGGTGAACGCGGCGTCGATCTTGTACTCGCGGTAGCGGAAGTAGCTCTCCGCCTTCCGCCCCACCAGGATCAGCGAGTAGTCACGACCCTGCGCGGCTTGGGCGAGGAGCGCACGTTCCGCTTCGCGGATCACTGACGAGTTGTACGCGCCGCAGAGTCCGCGGTCGGCGGCGATGACGATGAACGCGACCTTCCGGACCTCGCTCCGCGGGTTGAGCAATGGGCTGTCGCCGCCACCCCCACCCGCCGCGAGGTCGCGCACGACCTGCGTGATCGTCTCGCTGTACGGCTGGGCCGCGATCACCGCCGCCTGCGCCTTCACGATGCGGCTGGCCGCGATCAGCTCCTGCGCACGCGTGATCTTCTGCGTCGACTGGATGCTCTTGATCCGTCGTCTCAGCAGTCGTTCTTGCCCACCAGCCATCTCGGACTACTCGCTCGCTTCCGGGGTTGCGGCCACGGCTGCGGTTGCCGTCGCGGCGGACTCGTCCGACGCCGCGAGGTTGGCGACGAACTGGTCGTGGAAGTCACTGACCACCGTCGCGAGCGCGTCGTCGTCGGGCAGCGCGCCGGTGTCGCGGATGCCCTGGAGCAGCCCGGCGTGGCGGGTCGACACGTACTCGTGCAGCTCGGTCTCGAAGCGCCGCACCGCGTTGACCGGGAGGTCGTCGAGTGAGCCCGACGTACCGGCGAAGACCGACACCACCTGGAGCTCGACCGGCATCGGCGAGTTGAGCGGCTGCTTGAGCAGCTCCACCAGTCGGTAGCCACGCTCGAGCTGGGCCTTGGACACCGCGTCGAGGTCGGAGGCGAACGTGGCGAACGCCTCGAGGTCGCGGAACTGCGCGAGGTCGACCTTCAGCGTTCCCGCGACCGCGCGCATCGCCTTGATCTGCGCCGCGCCACCGACGCGCGATACCGAGATGCCCACGTCGACCGCGGGACGCACACCCGACCGGAACAGGTTCTCCTGCAGGTAGATCTGGCCGTCGGTGATCGAGATCACGTTGGTCGGGATGTACGCCGAGACGTCACCCGCCTTGGTCTCGATGACGGGCAGCGCGGTGAGCGAACCGGCGCCGAGCGCGTCGCTCAGCTTGGCCGCCCGCTCGAGCAGGCGGCTGTGCAGGTAGAAGACGTCACCGGGGTAGGCCTCGCGACCCGGCGGGCGGCGCAGGAGCAGCGCCAGCTGGCGGTACGACTCGGCCTGCTTCGAGAGGTCGTCGTAGACGATGAGGGCGTGATCGCCACCTTCCATCCACTGCTGGCCCATGGCGCAGCCGGTGTACGGGGCGAGGTACTTGAAGGGTGCCGGGTCGGAGGCGGCGGCGGTGACGACCACCGTGTACTCCATGGCGCCGAACTCACGCAGCGTCTCCACCGTCTGGGCCACCGTCGACTGCTTCAGACCGATGGCCACGTAGATGCATTTCACCGACTGACCC
>JBEEGB010000366.1:0-3809 GCA_041166585.1 Acidimicrobiaceae bacterium | reverse complement strand
CCGAGCGGGTGCAGGAAGAGCACGAACGCACCCTCGCGCACACCGAGGCCTGAGATCGAGACCGGCAGGACCTGGGCGATCAGGACCGCAGGGAAGAAGGCGAGCAGCGCGGTCGGGCCGGCCGGGGCGCCGATGCCCACCGCGCGAGCCGCGAAGAGCGCCGCGAACACGAGCACGAGCTGGTAGGCGAAGCCGACGGCGAGCACGTTCACGGCTGCGCCGGGATGGTGACGGAAGCGCTCGAGGCCGAGGTGGACGGCGGCCGCGAACTTGCGCCATCCCGTGTTGTCGGCGACCGTGCCGACCCGGCGGGCGACGCGCTGGCTCGCCACGCCGATCAGCAAGAGCACGAGCGCCACCAGCGTCCCCGCCGCGAGCGAGATGGCGACCTGCGTCGCGGCCCCGAGGTGGCGGAGGCCTGGGTTGACGAGGAACCCGATGAAGGTGATCAGGGGCAGCACGAGCCAGCCGGTGAGGCGCTCGAGCGCGACCGATGCGAACGACGCTGCCGTCTCGCCGTTCTGGCGCGACAGCCGGCGCACCCGGAGCACGTCGCCGCCGATGGTCGTCGGCAGCACGTTCGACACGAACAGGCCGGCGAGGTTGTACGACAGCAGGTGGCGGAGCTTGGCCTCTTGGCCGAGGGCGCTGAGCACCGTTCGCCAGCGCAGCGCCGAGAGCACGACCCCGAGCAGGGTCAGCAGGGCTGCCGCGGCGAGGAACAGGGCGGTGTCGCGGTTCCAGTCAGGGATGAGGTCGTCGAGCGACACGTTCGGCATGCGCCAGAAGAGGATGCCGAGCATCGCGACGCTGAGGGTCACGCGCCCGATCAGCACGTAGGGGCGTCGCTTGGGGGCCGCCTCGGTGACGTCGGGGTCGGTTGCGGTTCCCACCGGCGCTTCCGCGCTGCCCTGCCTTGGGTCCGTCACACCGCCCTCCATCGGGGAGACTGTAGGGCCGGCCCATGAACCGGGTCGATCCCTGTCGCTACGCTCGCCGGCGCAACGGGCCCGAGTCTACGGACCGGAAGATCGTTTCTGATGGCTTTGTTCGTGCGCACGACGTCGACGGATCACAGGGGGACCGATGTGCACCAAATGGGCGATGCTTCCATGACGGACGGTGAGGTGGAGGTCAACGGTGTGCGCTTGGCGATCGCCGAGGCCGGGGTCGGCGGCCGGCCGTTGCTGCTCGTGCACGGCTTCACCGGCGCCAAGGAGGACTTCACCGAGTGGCTCGATCCGCTCGCGGCCATCGGCTGGCACGCGGTCGCCGCGGACAACAGAGGCCACGGCACGAGCGACCAGCCGGCCGGCCTCGACTCGTACTCGTTCCAGCACTTCGCAGCCGACACGCTCGCGCTGGCGGAGCAGCGCTGGCCCGGCCGGCAGATCGTGCTGCTTGGGCACTCGATGGGCGGGATGATCGCCCAGGTGCTCGCGCTCAGCGCGCCCGATCGGCTCGCGGCGCTCATCCTCATGGACACGGGACACGGTGGGCTGCCGATCGATCCAGCGCAGCTCGACGCGGTCGACGGGATCGTGAAGGAGCGCGGCACGGAGGGGCTCGCCGACATCCAGGCGCGGAACGATCAACCCGGGCCGTTGGACACACCGGCCCACCTCCGGGTGACGGCCGAGCGCCCCGGCTACCGAGAGTTCAACGACGGCAAGCTCCGCGCCGCATCGGATGACATGTTCCGGGCGATGATCGCGGGGATGGCCGGCCAGCCCGACCGACTCGGGGACCTCGCGTCCATCCGAGTGCCCACGCTCGTGATCGTCGGCGAGCAGGACACACCGTTCATCGCATCGTCGCAGCGCATGGCCGACGCCATCCCCGGCGCGCGCCTCGCCGTGCTCCCGGACGCGGGGCACAGCCCGCAGTTCGAGAACCCGGACGCGTGGTGGTCCGCGGTGTCGGGCTTCCTTGCATCGCTCGACGACGCGCCGGCCGTCGAGGTCACCGCATGACGACCGCCAGCGGCCACGGCGGAGAGCTCGCGCTCGCGGCGCTCGCCGGGTATGGCGTGCGTGAGCTGTTCACGCTCTCGGGTGGTCACATCTTCCCCTTCTACGACGCGGCCGTGAAGGGCGCGAACCTCATGCGCATCGTGGACGTCCGCCACGAGCAGACCGCGACGTTCGCGGCAGAGGCGACGGCCAAGCTCACGCGTCGACCGGGTGTCGCGGTGCTCACCGCAGGACCTGGCGTCACGAACGGGGTGTCGGCCGTGACCGCCGCGCACTTCAACGGCTCGCCGCTCGTGGTGCTCGGCGGACGCGCGCCGCAAGCGCGTTGGGGCGCGGGTTCGCTCCAGGAGTTCGACCACGTCCCGGTCATGGCCTCGATCACGAAGACGGCGGTGACCGCCACGACCACCGACGGCATCCCTGCCCTCGTCGACGAGCTCGTGCGCACAGCATTGAGCCCGCACCGCGGTCCGGTGTTCGCCGACTTCCCGCTGGACGTCGTGTTCGCCCACGGGACAGGCGAGGTCCCTGCTCCGCAGGTGCCGAAGGGAGCGGACCCCGATCCCGACGAGGTGCGGCGCGCGGCCGAGCTCATCGCTCGCGCGGCACGACCGGCCATCATCGCCGGCACGGACGTGTGGTACGACGGCGCGTGGGAGGCGTTGCGAGCTGCGGCCGAAGCCCTTCGGGTGCCGGTTTTCGTCAACGGGCTTGGTCGTGGTTGCCTGCCGGCCGATCACGAGCTGGCGTTCTCGCGCACGCGAGGCCTGCTCAAGTCGGAGGCCGACGTCGTGGTCGTCGTGGGCACGCCCCTCGACTTCCGGCTCTCGTTCGGCTCGTTCGGCGCGGCACAGGTGGTGCACGTGGTCGACAGCCCCGGTCAGCGCGCCGCACACGTCACCGCCGCGGCATCTCCTGCCGGTGACCTGACCACGATCCTCACTGGGTTCGCGAACGCACCCGGCGATCGCGCCGACCACGAGCCGTGGATCGCGCGGCTGCGCGACGCGGAGGCGGCCTCGGCCGCGTCAGAGGTGGCGCTGCTCGACGCCGACAGCGATCCGATCAAGCCGACGCGCATCTACGGCGAGCTGCGCCGAAGGCTCGATCGCGACGCGGTCGTGGTGTGCGACGGCGGCGACTTCGTCTCCTACGCCGGCAAGTACCTCGACTCCTACGAGCCGGGGTGCTGGCTCGACCCCGGCCCCTACGGCTGCCTCGGAACCGGGATGGGCTACTCGGCCGCGGCTCGCATCGCCCACCCCGACCGGCAGGTGGTGCTCATGCTGGGTGACGGCGCCGCTGGCTTCTCGCTGATGGACGCGGACACGCTCGTGCGTCACGGCCTGCCCGTCGTGATCGTCGTCGGGAACAACGGCATCTGGGGTCTCGAGAAGCATCCGATGCAGGCGATCTACGGCTACGACGTCGCGGCCGAGCTGCAGCCCGGCACGCGCTACGACGAGGTCGTGCGCGCGCTCGGCGGCGCGGGAGAGGTGATCGAGCGGCCGGCGGACATCGGTCCCGCGCTCGACCGCGCGTTCGCCTCCGGCGTCCCCTACGTCGTCAACGTGCTCACCGACCCCGCGGACATGTACCCGAGGACCAGCAACCTCGGGTGACCGGCCTCGACGACCTGCTCGCCAGCGAGGCGGTGCGGGACACCATCGCTCGCTATGCGCACGCCTTCGACAGCGGGCGCGCCGACCCCTGAATCGTTTGTTCGGTGCTGACTTCCGAAATTCCGAAGTCAGCACCGTCAGAACGAAGGTGTCGCGGCTCAGTTCGCCGTGTCGAGGAAGCGGTCGACGTCGACGATGACGCGGGTGACCTTGC
>JBEEGB010000365.1:0-3629 GCA_041166585.1 Acidimicrobiaceae bacterium | reverse complement strand
AGGCGGGCGGAGCGCTCCTCACCGTGACCGAGGCGCAACGACGCGACCGGCCGGTGATGGCCGTGCCCGGTCCCGTGCGCAGCTCGGCGTCGACGGGCACCAACCGGCTCTTGGCCGACGGCTTCGCTCCGGCGTGCGACGCGAGCGACGTCCTCCTGGCGCTCGGCCTGTCGCCGGCGCTGGCGCGCTCGGTCCGTGACGGCCGGCAACCACCCGCCGACGGCGATCGGACCGTGCTCGACGCGCTGGCGTGGCAGCCCGCGTCCTTCGATCAGCTCGCAGCCCGCACCGGGCTGGCTCTCGGTCCGCTGGCGCTCGCGCTCGGGCGGCTCGAGGCAGGAGGATGGCTGGCGCGCCGTGGCGCCTGGTACGAGCAGGTGGCGAGGACCGAGTCGTGAACGCGCGGTCGGTGCTGCCGCCACCAGTACCGTGGAGGGATGCCCTGGCGCGTCGACGACTTCGCGCAGTCGCTCACCGCCGCCGCGCCGGCGACCGTGGCCGCCTATCGCCGCGACGTCGAGGCGTTTGCCTCCTGGGCCGAGCGATCCGGGCACTCCGAGCCCGGATCCGTCGATCGTCGGCTCTTGCGCCGCTACCTGGCGGCGCTCACGACACGCCAGCGCGCCCCCCGCACCATCGCCCGCACCGCGTCGTCGCTGCGGCGCTACTTCGGCTGGCTCCGCCACACGGGCGTCATCGGGGTCGACCCGACGACGCGGCTGTCAGCACCCAAGGGTGCAGCCCGGTTGCCCCACGTGCTGCGGGCCGACGAGCTCCACGTCATGCTCGACGATCCCCCGAAGCGCGTCGAAGCCGACTCGGTCGCCGTCCGAGCTCGCGACGACGCGGTGCTCGAGCTCCTCTACGGCAGCGGCCTGCGGGTGAGCGAGCTGTGCGGCCTCGAGGCGGGCGATGTCGACCTCGACCGCCGCCGGGTCGTCGTGTGGGGAAAGGGGTCGAAGCAACGGCAGGTGCCACTCAGCGCGCCCGCGATCGCGGCCCTCCGCCGCTGGCTCGACGGCAGCCGCGACGCCCTCATCAGCCTGTCGGAGGCCGACGCGGTGGTCGAATCGCTGTTCCTCAACCGCCGAGGCCGTGCCCTGACGCCACGCGACGTCCGGCGCATCGTCGACCGCCGATCGCCGGTGCCCACCCACCCGCACGCCCTGCGCCACACCTTCGCCACCCACCTGCTCGACGGAGGCGCCGACCTCCGGGCGGTGCAGGAGCTGCTGGGCCACGCCGACCTCGCGACCACGCAGCTATACACTCACGTCAGCCGAGAGCGGTTGCGGCGCGTCCTCGATGCGACCCATCCACGAGCCTAGGAGGGCCGGTGAGCGCTGACGCAGCTGCTGACATCGACCGGCTCTGGACCTCGTACAAGGCCGACGCGACCCGTGACGTCAGGGATGCGCTCATCCTGCACTACTCCCCGCTGGTCAAGTACGTCGCCGGCCGTGTTGCCGTCGGCCTGCCCCAGAACGTCGAGCAGGCCGACCTCGTCAGCTACGGCATCTTCGGGCTCATCGATGCGATCGAGAAGTTCGACCTCGAGCGCGGGTACAAGTTCGAGACCTACGCGATCGCCCGGATCAAGGGCGCGATCCTCGACGAGCTGCGCTCGATCGACTGGGTGCCGCGCTCGGTCCGGGCCAAGGCCCGTGCCCTCGAAAAGGCGTACAGCAAGCTCGAAGGCCAGCTGCACCGCACGCCGTCCGACGAGGAGATCGCCGCGGAGATGGGCGTCACCGACGACCAGCTCCAGACCACGCTGAGCCAGATCTCCTTCATCGGCCTCGTCGCGCTCGACGAGATGCTCTCCGTGGGAGGGGACCGCGGCGAGTCCGTCACCCTCGGCGACACGGTGGCCGACAGCGGCGAAGGTCCGGTGGCGGCCTACGAGGTCGAGGAGATGCGCCAGATCCTCGCCGAGGCGATCAACCGGATGCCCGAGCGTGAGAAGATCGTGCTCACCCTGTACTACTACGAAGGCTTGACGCTGGCCGAGATCGGCCAGGTGCTCGGCGTCACCGAGAGCCGGGTGTGCCAGATCCACACCAAGGCCGTCATCCAGCTCCGGTCGCGCCTCGCGGCGACCGAGCGCGAACCCGCCTGATCCCACCTCCCCTCCGCACTTCCCTCACCGTGCCTTCCGCGCGCCCGAGGAGTGCCCATGTCCGTCCGCCCCGTCCACCCCGTCCGTCTCGGCCTCGTCATCTCGGTGACGTGCCTCCTCCTCATGGTGGTGGCGGCGTCGCCCGCCCAGGCCGGACAACCGGCGGCGTACGTGCCGCCGGTCGATGCTCCTGTGTCCGACTCGTTCCACATCGACGGCGGCCCCTACGGGCCCGGCAACCGCGGCATCGAGTACGCCACGGCCGCGGGTGATGTGGTGGTCGCGGCGGCCCAGGGGACGGTCGTCTTCGCCGGCAGCGTCGCCGGCCGCCGCTACGTCACCGTCCGCCATGCCGACGGGGTGCGCACCGCCTACGGGCCGCTGCGCGACCTGCTCGTCACCGCCGGCACCGCGGTCGCACAGGGGCAGCCGATCGGCACCGCCGCCGGGGCGCTGCTCTTCACCGCCCGGGTGGGTGACGCCTACATCGACCCCGCGACCCTGCTGAGCCGAACCGTCACGGTCCACCTCGTCCCGACGTGGTCGACCGGCATGGTCCCCGGCTACACTGCCAGGCCGGCTCGGCACCTCGTCGGGTACAGCACCACCGCCTGCGCCCGTCCCACGGTCGCCTGCGCCCCGTCCCGGAGCACAGGCGTGCGCGCGCAGGTCAGCGACAAACCGTTGGGTAGGAGAACCTCATGGCGACCCCGGTCGTGACGATGAAGCAGCTGCTCGAGGCAGGTGTCCACTTCGGGCACCAGACCCGGCGGTGGAACCCCAAGATGCGGCGGTTCATCTTCGGTGAGCGCAACGGCATCTACATCATCGATCTCCAGCAGACGCTGGTTCGCATCGAGACCGCGTACTCCTTCGTCCGCGACCTTGTCGCCGACGGGGGCTCCATCCTGCTGATCGGCACCAAGAAGCAGGCGCAGGATCCGATCCAGTCGTACGCCGAGAAGTGCGGCATGCCCTACATCAACGAGCGCTGGCTCGGCGGGATGCTGACGAACTTCGAGACCATCGCCAAGCGCGTCGCGAAGATGCAGGAGTACCAGCGCATGCGCGCCTCGGGTGAGTTCGAGGCCATGCCGAAGAAGGAGGCCCTGCTCATCGGGCGCGAGCTCGAGAAGCTGGAGCGCAACCTCAGCGGCATCCGCGACATGAAGAAGCTGCCCGACGCGGTGTTCATCCTGGACACCAAGAAGGAGCACATCGGCGTCACCGAGGCCCGCAAGCTCGGCATCCCGATCGTGGCCGTCGTCGACACGAACTGCGACCCCGACCTCATCCAGTTCGTGATCCCGGGCAACGACGACGCGATCCGCGCCGGCACCCTCATGTGCCGCATCATCGCTGACGCCGTCGAAGAGGGACGCTTCATCGCATCCCGACGCGGGAAGGCCGCGCCCGCCGGCCCGGCTCCCGCCGCAGCAGCCCCGGCCGTCCCGCCGACGCGCACTGCCGAGGACGACGCCCGCATCGCCGCGCAGCAGGCCGAGGCCCG
>JBEEGB010000364.1:0-15649 GCA_041166585.1 Acidimicrobiaceae bacterium | reverse complement strand
CAACACTCGCGAACGGAAGTTCCTCAGCTGGTAGCGCCGCGGATCGTCAGGAGGTCGATGAGCTGTTGCTCGCCACGGGTGAGCGCCTCGTCGAGGGCGGAGTGGCCGCTCGCCTGCCGTCCGTCGATGGCTGCGCCACGATCGAGGAGCAGGCGGACCGTGTCGAACGGCTCTCGGCCGGCGGCGGCGCAGTTGATCGGGCGGACACCCATCTCGTTGCGGGAGGCGACGTTCGGGTCCGCGCCCGCCTCAAGCAGGTCGAGCGCGGCATCGGGGGTGCCGAAGAAGCACGCGAGGTGAAGCGCGGTGAACCCGTCGTCCGTCCAGGCCTGCGCGAAGGCAGCATCAACGCGCAGCAGCTCGGCCAGCCGTGGATGCGAGCCGACGGCCGCCGCTTCGAAGATGTCGAGCACCGGCGGTGGGTCAGCGGCGAGGAACGCGAGGGCTTCCTCGCGCTGGCCTCGATACAGCAGCGAAAGCAGTTCTGACACGCCGCCCAGTCTTTCGTACGCTGAGAGGGTGGGCTTCCAATCGACGATCACCTCCGCTGAGGGGCTTCGTGAGATCTACCGCGACCCCTCCAAGCCGGCTCTGGCCAAGCAGATCGACCACCTCGATCAGAACTGCCGTGCGTTCATCGAGCACGCGCCGTTCGTGGTGCTCGCGAGCACGGACGACGAGGGTCGCTGCGACGTCTCCCCCAAGGGAGGACCGCCAGGCTTCGTCACCGTGCTCGATGAGCACCGCCTCGGCATCCCCGACCTCAGCGGCAACAACCGGCTCGACTCGATGGAGAACCTGGTGCGCAGCGCGGGCATCGGCCTGTTGTTCTGCATTCCTGGCCTCGACGAGACGCTCCGCGTCAACGGGCGCGCCGAGCTCACCACCGACCCCGACGTGCTCGACGCGTGCACCGTTCGGGACATACGTCCGCGTGTCGTGATCGGCGTCAACGTCGAGGAGGCCTATATCCACTGCGCGAAGGCGTTGCGCAGGGCTGGGCTCTGGGAACCCGAAGCGTGGCCGGACGTCTCCGAGCTCCCGACCGTTGCGTGCATGCTGCGCGACCACTACGCGATGCCCGAGCTCGACCTCGCGGCCGTCGAGCGACGCCTCGAGGAGTCGTACGCCAAGACCACGTGGCTCGCCGGCGGCGAAGACGTTCCCGCGTAGCACGAGATGTGGGGCGTGCCCTCTCCTAGGGTGACGCGATGACCGCACAGCTGACCAAGGACTCCATCGACCTCGGCATCGTGACGAACGATGCCGCAGCCGCGGTCCGGTTCTACCGCGACGTGCTCGGCTTCGAGGATCACGGGGAGGTGCCGATGCCGGGAGGGGCGATGCACCGGCTCGGATGCGGTACGAGCACGATCAAGATCGTGGCGCCCCGCAAGACGCCGCCTGCGGTCGCGCCGGGCGGCGGGATCCAGGGTGCGACCGGCTACCGCTACTGGACGATCTCGGTGTCGAACATCGCCGACCTCGTCGCGGCGTGTGAGGCGGCGGGGCGTCCGATCGCCGTGCCCATCACCGAGCTGCGGCCCGGCGTCACGATCGCGATCGTCGAGGACCCCGACGGCAACTGGGTCGAGTTCCTGCAGACGTGACAGAGCTCTGGACCATGGGTGCCGGGGTGCCGCGCCACAGCTCCGCCATCGCGGAGCGCGCCGAGGCGCAAGGGTGGGATGGCCTGTTGATGGTCGACTCGCAGAACCTCGTCGGCGACTGCTTCATCGGGTTGGCGATGGCCGCGCGCGCCACGTCGACGCTGAAGCTCGGCACCGGCGTCACGAACCCATGGACGCGCCACCCTGCGGTGACCGCGTCGGCGATCGCAACGGTCCAGGCCGAGTCGGACGGACGCGCGGTGCTCGGCATCGGTCGCGGCGACTCGGCGCTCGCGCACCTCGGTCTCGCGCCTGCGCCGCTCGGGACGTTCCGCAGGTTCCTCGAGCACCTCCAGGGCTACCTGCGAGGCGAGGACGTGCAGCTCGACGCATCCTCAAGCATCGATCGCCTGGGTTTGGCAGGAGCGCCCGCCACCAGCCGCCTGCACTGGCTGCGACCCTCCCTTCCCAAGGTGCCCGTCGATGTTGCTGCGTCCGGGCCGAAGGTCATCGCCCTCGGAGCGACGATCGGTGACCGGGTGACGTTCGCGGTCGGCGCCCGACCGGAGCGGGTGACTTGGGCGCTCGACACCGCGCGAGCCGCGCGCGAGAGCGCGGGCCTCGACCCGGCGGCATTGTCGGCAGGGGCGTACGTGAACTGCGTCGTCCACGACGATCCCGCGGTCGCGCGCAAGCTCGGCGAAGGCGGGCTCGCCTCGTTCGCGCGCTTCTCGGTGATGGACGGCACGATCAGCGGTCCGGTGAGCGGCGAGGAGCGCGACGTCCTCTCGCGCGTGCACGCGGCGTACGACATGAACGTGCACACCCAAGCGGGAACGCCGCAGGCGGCCGCGCTCACCGAGGAGTTCGCGGATGGGTTCGGGGTCTTCGGCTCCGCGGATCACTGCGTGTCGAGGCTGCGCGAGATCGCCGCGCTCGGCATCGACCGCCTCGTCATCATCGGCACGTCGATCGGCGCCAACCGGGACGAGGCAGCGCGGGCCTCACAGCGGTTCACGAACGAGGTGCTTCCCGCCCTCCACGATTGATGCATCGACCGGCAATCGGCGCGTGACCGCCAGCGCGCCGATCGCTGACGCTCCAGCGAGCGCGTAGGCGACGGCCACGCCTGTCGACACCGAGCTCGCGGCCGCCACCGCGGCACCGCCGAGCCCGACGCCGATCGCGACGCCGAGCACGTCGGAGAGGTTCAACGACGCAGACGCCCATCCCTCCCGTCCCGGCGGTGCCACCCGCAGCATCATGAGCGAGAGCGGCGCGTAGGCCAGCCCCATGCCGAGCCCGGCCACCGTCCACGCCGCGATGGCCTCGGCGACGGGGACGTCAGACCGCAGCGAGGCTGCCATCCCCGCGATGCCCGCCAAGATCAAGACCAGGCCGGCGCGAACGAGGCGGCGTCCTTGCCAGCTGTCGCTGAGGTGGTGCTGCATCCACGAGCCGATGGTCCACGAGAGGGTTGCGCCGGTCACCGCGACCCCGGCCATGGTCGTGCTCTCGTGCCGCACCGTCGAGATGGTCAGCGTGACGAACGCGTCGGCGCCGAAGAACGCGAAGGTCAGAAGGCCGCGGCTGAGGATCGTGGCGGGCAGGCCGGTGCGAGCGCTCAGCGTGCCGGGCGGCAGCAGCCGTCGCAACGCCGGGAAGCCGACGAAGGCACCTGCGACCACCAGCGCCACGGCGAGGGCGGGATGGTCCGACGTGAGGCCGCCGAGGAGGAGCGCGGTGCCGACCGCGGTGCGGGTGCCGTCGGCCAAGCGGTGCTCCTCTTCGTGCGTCGCCTCCGGTCGCCCGAGGCGGAGCAGGGCGGGGATGGCGATGGGCCCCGAGACCATGACCAGCGGCAGCAGGCCGAGGAAGACCCATCGCCAGCCGAAGTGCTCCTCGACGGCCGCGCTGAGCGCGGGTCCCACCAAGCCCGGCACCACCCACGCGGTGGACAGGACCGCCATCATGCGAGGACGGAGGTTCTCGGGGAGCGTGCGGCCGATCACCACGTAGGCCACCGCGGGGATCGCTCCCGCGCCCACGCCTTGCAAGGCCCGGCCGAGCACGAGCACCGGCATCGACGGCGCCAGCCCCGAGACCACCAGCCCCGTGCCGAACAGCACCAGCCCAGCGATGTACGGCCGGGCTGGGCCGGTGCGGTCTGCGTCCCGACCCGCGGCGACGATCCCGACCAGGCTGCCGAGCATGAACGCGCTGAACACCCATCCGTAGAGGCGCAGCCCGCCGAGGTCGCGGGCGACGATCGGCATCACCGTCACCACCGCCAGCGCTTCGGACGCGACGAACGTGATCGTCATGACCAGCCCGGCCGTGAGCGGACGTCGCGCAGGTGCCCAAAGGCCGCCTTGCGTTGCCGTCACACGCGGTCCCGAAGTGACGACACCCTGTCGATGGTGTCCTCCGCCTCCTTCACGATGCGCCGCACGAGCTCGCCCGCGGGGATCAGCTCGTGGATCGCGCCGACACCCTGGCCGGCTGGGTAGAACTCGCGCTCGGGGTCGACGCCTTGCGTCGTCTCGTCGCCACCGAGGTGGTTGGTGCCGTCCTCGAGCGACCTCATGAACTGCATCGGGAAGCGCTGCAGCTCGTCCGCGTGCTCGTCGAAGTAGCGCGTGTAGCTGTTGCCGACGACACGGCAGGTCTTGCCCGTGTAGGCGCGTGACACCACCGTGCCGTCCTCGGCCAAGCGCAGCAGCGCGTCCTTGTACCCGGGTGTGGCGCGGGCCTCGGGGGTTGCGATGAACCGCGTGCCGATCCACACGCCGTCGGCTCCCAACGCGAGGGACGCAGCCAGACCGCGGCCGTCGAACAGGCCACCGGCGGCCACCACCGGCACGCGATCGCCGACGGCGTCGACGACCTGAGGCACGAGTGCTGCGGTGGCGATCTGGCCCGTGTGCCCGCCGGCCTCGGTGCCTTGCGCGACCACGATGTCGCAGCCGGCGGCGACGGCGTCGACCGCGTGCCGCACCTTGCCGCACATGTTCACGACCAGCACCCCGTTGTCGTGGCAGAGCGCGATCACGTCGAGCGGCACGCCGAGCCCGGCGACGAACACCCGGCTGCCCTCGTCGATGATCGACTGCACCTGCTTGACCATGTCGCCGGGCGCGGCGGTGAGGAGGTCGACGCCGAACGGCTTGTCCGTCAACGCCCGAACCGCCCGTATCTCCTCGACCATCAGCTCCTGCCCCATGACCGACGCGCCGAGGCAGCCGAAGCCCCCGGCGTCGGACACGGCGGCGACCAGCCGGTGATAGGAGACGCCGCCCATGCCGGCCAGCATCACGGGGTGTTCGATCTCGAGGAGCTCGGTCAGTCGTGTCTGCACCGCTGCAGAGTACGGTCCCGGCCCGTGCGCCCCCGCCGTGTTGCTGCCATCGTTCTGATCGCCGTCATGGTCGTGGCGTGTTCCTCTGGATCGAGCAAGCCCAGCGCGTCGTCGTCCACCTCTGCGGTCACCTCGACGACGGCCGCGGCGGCGGCCCCGCTCGGTCACGTCTTCATCATCAACCTCGAGAACAAGAGCTTCGACGAGACGTGGGGCGCGTCATCGCCGGCCACGTTCTTGAACCAGACGCTGCGGCCCAAGGGCCAGCTGCTGAGCCAGTACTTCGGCACGGCCCACCTCAGCCTGGGCAACTACATCGCGCAGATCAGCGGTCAGGGGCCGAACCCCGACACCCAGTCGGACTGCATCGCCTACAAGGACTTCGTCTCGACGGGCACGGGTGACCTGGGCCAGGAGCTGGGTGCGGGCTGCGTCTACCCGGCGACGGTCAAGACGATCGCCGACCAGCTCACGGCCAAGGGCAAGACCTGGCGCTCCTACCAAGAGGACATCGGGAACAGCCCGACCGAACCCAAGACCTGCCGGCATCCCACCATCGGCGAGGGCGATCCGACGCTCATCGCTCGCAAGGGCGACATGTACGCGACTCGCCACAACCCGTTCATGTACTTCCACTCGATCATCGACACGCCGTCGTGCGCGGCCAACGTGGTCGGCCTCGATGCGCTCACCGTCGACCTCGCCAGCGAGTCCACCACGCCGAACCTCAGCTACATCACGCCGAACCTGTGCCACGACGGCCACGACACGCCGTGCGTCGACGGCCAGCCCGGTGGCCTCGTGTCCTCTGATCAGTTCCTCACCGAGTGGACGACGAAGATCCTCGCGTCGCCGGCGTTCAAGAAGGACGGTCTGCTGATCGTCACCTTCGACGAGGCCGAGAGCGGTGACTCCGCCGCGTGCTGCGGCACCCCGCCGTCGCCGAACGCGGCGATGCCCGGTCGCAACGGCCCCGGTGGCGGTCGCGTCGGCGCCGTCGTCATCGCGGGCAACGTGACGCCCGGTTCGGAGAACGCCACGCCGTACAACCACTACGCGCTGCTCTGCAGCATCGAAGACGTGTTCGGGCTGGAGCACCTCGGCTTCGCCGGCGCCCCCGGCCTCAAGTGCTTTGGTCCAGATGTCTACGACGCAACCAAGCCGTAGCCGTCACGCGACCTGGAGCCAGCAGACCCGGTTGCGCCCGGTGCGCTTCGCTTCGTAGAGGGCGCCGTCGGCCCGGTCGAGCAGCTCGCGCGGCGTCGTGCTGGCGGTGCTCGCGCTGCTCAAGCCCACGCTGGTCGTGATGGTGGCGGGACCGTTGATGGCGGCGACGGCCGAGCGGAGGCGCTCGGCGACAGCCCGGGCTTCGTCAGGCCCTGCGGCCGGGAGCAGGATGCAGAACTCCTCGCCTCCGACCCGGGCGGCGTGGTCTCCCGTGCGGATCGACTCGAGGATGGCGCGGGTCACCTGCTTCAGGACCTCGTCGCCGACGAGGTGGCCGTGGCCGTCGTTGACTGCCTTGAAGTGGTCGAGGTCCACCAGCAGGACCGACACCGGTTCGCCCACCCCGCGGTGTGCCGCGATGTGGCGGTCGAGGAGGTCGTGGAAGGAGCGATGGTTGAGCAACCCGGTGAGGCCGTCGTGATCGGCGAGCGAGGTCAACGTCTCACGAAGCGCGAGCTGCGCGTCGTAGTGGGTCCAGCGGAAGTGCGCCGTCACCGACGCCGCATACGTCAGCGCCACGATGTAGCAGGCGCTCACCGCCACCTTGGCGAAGGAGCTGGTCTCGCCCCCGTCGACCGCGCCGAGCAGGACGTAGCTCGCCAGCGCGCCGACGCCGGAGAGCACCACGAGCTTGGGTCGATGCACGGTGGCCGTGAACATCACGCTCAACGGCAGCACCCACGTCAACGGGCTCTGCAAGCCGCCGTCGAGCAAGACCGCGATCGTGATGAGAAGGGTCCCGGTGAGGCACCAGGCCCCGAAGATCAGGTCCCGCTTCGGGGACGCCGCGATGCGCAGCTCGGGAGCGGTGGCGACGCCGGCGATGAGGCCGACGAGGGCGGCGATGTTGAGCGCCGCGAGGATGGGCCGATGCGCTCCTGAGCTCCAGGTGCCGACCACGTAGGCGAGATCGATCAGGACGATGCAGAGGTTCAGGACCTCGGCCGTGCGGGCGTAACGGAGCCAGAACTCGCGGTCGATGTCGAGTTCAGCGTCGCCAGCCATCCCCGCTTCTATCGGCCGATCCGGGCCGCAGTTGACAGGCTGTGGTCAGGTACCGAAGATCCCGACGAAGGAGACCATCTCGCCGGGATAGCCGCCGAGGTTGTGGGTGAGAGCCAGGTCGCGCTGTCCGAACGTGCTGATGCGTCGGTCCTCGGGAGCCTCGCCCCGCAGCTGCAGCCAGGCCTCGAAGATCATCCGCAGGCCGGATGCTCCGACCGGGTGACCGAAGCTCTTCAGCCCTCCGTCGGGGTTCACCGGCAGGTCGCCGCTGAGGTCGAACGCGCCGGCGAGGATCTCTTTCCAAGCAGTGCCCGGCTCGCAGAAGCCCAGATCCTCCATGAGCACCAGCTCGGTGGGCGTGAAGCAGTCGTGGACCTCGGCCATCGCCAGCTGGCTGCGGGGGTCGGTGATCCCCGCCTGCGCGTAGGCGTCGGCCGCCGACTGCACGACCTCGGGGAACGTCGTGTAGTCGTAGGTGGGATCGGTGAGCCCGCCACCGTTGCCGGCGACGAAGGAGAGCGCCTTGATGTACAGCGGCGTGTCGGTGTAGCGCAGCGCGTCCTCGGCGCGGACGACGATCGCCGCGGCGGACCCGTCGGCAACGCCTGCGCAGTCGAAGACGGACAGGTCACCGGCGACGGGCGGCATCGCGCAGAGCTGCTCGACGGACATCTCCCGCCGGAACTGAGCCCGTGGGTTCCGCGCCCCGTTGAAGTGGTTCTTCGACGCGATGCGGGCGAGCACACCCTTGAGCTCATCCATCGGGACGCCGTACTTGTTCGCGTACGCAGGGGCGACCATCGAGAACATGGCGGCCGCGGTGAGCGTGCGGCTGGTGCCGTCGTTGGGGATCGGGAACGCGTTGAGGCCTTGGTAACCCGAGTCCTTCACCTTCTCGACGCCGACCGCCATGGCGACGTCGTACGCGCCGGACGCGACGGCGTAGGCCGCCTGTCGCAGGGCCTCGGAGCCGGTCGCGCAGTAGTTCTCCACGCGGGTGACCGGTTTGCCGACGAGCTCGAGCGGGCGGGCGAGGGTGATGCCGCTCATGGCCGACTGGGCGGTGCCGAGCCAGTACGCGTCGACGTCGTCCTTGGTCACTCCCGCCGACGTGAACGCCGCGCCGGTCGCGTCGAGCAACAGGTCGTCGAGGCCCTTGTCCCAGTGCTCGGCGAACTTGGTGCAGCCCATCCCGACGATGGCGACCCGGTCCTTGATCCCATGCGAGCTCATCGCTGCGGCCTCGCCTTCCAGAAGTAGTTGTGGATCCCGTCGGCCGTGAACATGCGGCGGAACGTCATCTCGACACGGCTGCCAATCGCCACGTCGGCGGGGTCGACGTCGGTGAGCTCGATCGGCAGCCGTCCGCCGCCGTCGAAGTCGACGACCGCGAACACGACGGGCGGGCTGGGGGAGTATGCGAGCTTGTCGATCGTGTACGTCACGACCGTGCCGACCGCCTCGGCCATGGGGCGGGGCCCCTGGTCGTGCGGTGACGGCGGGAGATGGACCGTTCCGTCGTCGCGCTCGGACGCCACGAACCCGAACTTCCAGTCACTGGTGCGGGCCGCGGCCGACGCCGAAGGCCGAGCCGGCTCGGGACGCCGCGGTGGCTCGACCGGCAGCAGCCCGCGCCAGGCCAGGTACTTGCCGTATGCCACGGACCCGGCCGCGCCGATCTGCTCTGCGACGGGCCGAGCGGTCTCGTGGGACGCGAGCGCCTCCGTCGCGCGCAGGAGCACGACATCGGCACCGTCGGCCAGCACCACCAGCGCAACGACCTGTCCGGGCTTGGCTCGATCGAGCGCGGAGCTGAGCAGCAGCAGCGGGTGGGCGGCCCCGGTGTTGCCGACCGTCGCCTCGAGTCCGTCGACGAGCCGATCGCCGGAGACGCCCACCTTCCTGACGACGGCTGCGCAGGCGCGGCTGTGGGTCCCCGTGACGATGAGGTGGTCGACCTGGTCCGCGGTGAGCTCCGCCTGCTTCAGCGCGGCCTCCCACGCCTCGATGCCGAGCGCGGTGTAGCGAACCTCGCCGAACCGCTCCTCCCACACCTTGGACCGCACGTCTCCTGGCGTCCGCCAGCGGTCGAGGAACTCCTCGGTGGCGGTGCCCCATGCGAGGACCTCGGCCAGCACGGGTGCGCCGCTGCCCTCGTCGCCCACCAACACGGCAGCCGCGCCGTCGCCGCCGTTGGCCTCGTCGGCGCCACCGGGGAGCCCGGTGCGCAGGTCGGCGGTCACGACCAGTGTGGCCCCGCCGGCCGCGCCGTCGAGGCCCGCGCGCAGCGCGCCCATCGAGGAGCGCACCGAACCGAGCGCGTCGTAGGCAGGCGTTGCCCGGGACAGGCGCAGCGCGGCGTGCACCGTGGTTGCGTTCGTCTTGTCCAGGTAGGCAGGCGAGGCGGTCGCGAACCACAGCGCGCTGGGCTCGACCTCGGGCGCAGCGCGCCGGGTCAGGCGGGCCGCCTCGACGCCCATGGTGGTGGTGTCCTCGTCATACGACGCCGCGCTGCGCGTGCCCTTGCCCCCTCCGCTCCCGGCGACGGCGGCGATCGTCGAACGATCGAGGCGCCGGTAGGGCACGTGCACTCCCCAGCTCAGGATCCCTCGCATCACCTGACGTTACGGCGGGATCTGACGGTCCGTCACATCTCCCTACGATGACGGGATGCAGCTCGGAGACATCGCCAACGCCGATGCCATCACCTACGGCAAGCCCCTCGATGGCATCAGGGTGCTCGCGCTGGAGCAGATGCAGGCCTTGCCGTTCGCCACCCAGCTGCTCGGCCGGCTCGGCGCCGAGGTCGTCAAGGTCGAGGCGCCGGGCTCCGGCGACCTCGGTCGAGGCTCGCTCCCCGCCATGACCGATCCCGAGGGTCGCAAGGTCGGGGCGACCTTCTTGCGCAACAACCTCTCGAAGCGCAGCATCTGCGTGAACCTCAAGCACCCGCGCGGCCGCGAGCTGATCTTGGCGCTCGCGCCGCGCTTCGACGTCGTCGCGGAGAACTCCAAGGCCGGCGCGATGGCGCGGCTCGGCCTCGGCTACGACGACATCGCGGCCGTGCACCCGCGGGGCATCTACCTCTCGGTGTCGGGCTTCGGGAACGTCGGTGGCAGCCCCTACCAGTCGTGGCCGGCGTTCGCTCCTGTGGTCGAGGCGATGTCCGGCATCTACGAGATGAAGCGGGTCGGTGACGAGCCGCCGGCTGTCGCACCCGTCGGTGCGCTGGGCGACATCGGCGCCGCGCTGTTCGCGACCATCGGGGTGCTGGCCGCGCTGCGCCACCGCGACCGCACCGGCGAGGGCCAGAGGGTCGACATCGCGATGCTCGACGCGGTCGTGGCCATGACCGACATCGTCACCAACTTCTGGTCGATGGGCTTGCGCGGTGGTGACCTCGGACCGCTGATCATGCACGGCTTCCGCGCGAGCGACGGCTGGTTCATCCTCCAGGTCGGTCGCGAGCAGCAGTTCGCGAAGCTGGTCGAGCTGATCGGGTGCCCCGAGTGGGTCGACGACGAGCGGTTCGCGACGCGCCAGGGCTGGCTCGATCACCTCGAGGCCGTCCTCCGCCCGGCCATCGAGGCGTGGGCGTCGTCGCGCACCAAGGTCGAGGCGTGCGAGTCGATGGGCGCCGCGGGCATCGCCGCGGGACCGTGCTTCTCCGACGAGGAGGTCGTCGTCGATCCGCACTTCGCGGCGCGCGACATGCTGGTCGAGCAGCCGCGAACCGACGGGGTCGCTCAGCCCGTGCTCACCCCTGGCAACCCGGTGAAGCTGAGCAAGATGGCCGAGGGCCCCGAGTCGCGGGTGCCCTGGTTGGGCGAGCACACCGACGTCGTGCTGCGGGCCGAGCTCGCCCTCGACGACGACGAGCTCGCATCCCTGCGCGCCGACGGCGCCATCGCCTGATCTCGCGCGTCAGAGCGTCTTGTGAAGCCGTTTCGTGGCGTACATCGCTTCGTCCGCGCGCTGGTAGGTGCGCAGGAACGGCTCGTCAACGTCGGAGACGGCAGCACCGATCGACGCCTTGATGCCTGCGTCCTCGAACGCGGCGCTGAGCCTGATCACGAGGGCCTCGGCCTCGTCGTGGTCGTGATCCACCGCGAGCACCGCGAACTCGTCGCCGCCGACGCGGCCGACCTCGTCGCTTGCCCGCACCGTCGTTCGGATCGTCGATGCCGCCACCCGGAGCAGCAGATCGCCTTCGAGGTGACCGCGCTCGTCGTTCACAGCCTTGAGACCGTCCAGATCGATGACCGCCACAGCGAACTGGCCACCCGATCGGGCGCACCGAGCCGACTCGGTCTCGACCGCGCTCCACCAGCGCCGGTGGTTGGCGAGGCCGGTCAGCGCATCGGTCGTGGCGAGCTCTTCGGCGTGATCGAGGTCTTCGAGCGTGGTCGCCACCCGCTGCGCCGCGGCTGCCACCAGCGCCAGCATGGCGGTGATGCGATCTGAGGCGGCTGCCAACGCGCCGTCGTCGAGCCCGAGCGCGGCGAGCTCGGAGAGGTGCGTCTTGGCCAGCGCCGTGGCCGCCTTCAGGTCCGACGCTGGCGTGGTGTCGCTCGCCGTCTCGAACTCCGTGAGATCGAGGATCTCGTTGTGGTCCGGCAGTTTTGAATAGGCCTTCATGGCATCTCCCGACGACAGATCGCCCAGGATCTGTCAGATCTCCCGAACTACCTTTCGGCGACCGGGATGGGGGACTTGAGCGTTTCTGCTGGTTTCGTGGCGCGGCGGGCTCGTGCGAATGGGACTGGCACAATCGCCCCGTGGACCTCGCCGCCTTCCAGCAGCTCATGGCCGACACCTATGGCGAGCGCGATCGGGCCCGGGGAAGGGCGGCTTCGGTGGCGTGGCTCACCGAGGAGGTTGGGGAGCTCGCCCAGGCCGTCCGCAAGGGGAACCGGGAAGACCAGCTGCACGAGCTGGCCGACGTGCTCGCCTGGGTGGCGTCGCTCGCCGACCAGCTCGGGTTGTCCTTGGACGAAGCCGCCCGCCGCTACGCCGACGGCTGTCCGCGCTGCCACTCGATCCCCTGCCACTGCCCGCTCTGACCCGTCGAGCCCAGTCCGGGATCGTTAGCGGGCGCGGAACCGGTCGAGCAGCCTGCGGTCGCGCTTCGTCGGCCGCCCGCTCCCCGGCTCACGCGGGAACACCGGAACCGACTCATCCCGCGGCGGCAGGGGCGGGCTGTGGTCGACCACGCACTCGGCCGCGACCGATGCGCTGACACGCTTGTCGATGATCTGTGTCACCTCGAGCACACGCGTGCGACCGTGCACGAACGCCTCGACACGATCGCCGATCCGGACGGGAGTGGCGGCCTTTGCCGCTGACCCGTTGACGCGCACGTGCCCGGCTCGACAGACATCCGTCGCTGCTGCCCGCGTCTTGACGATCCGTATCGCCCAGAGCCACCGGTCGACTCTCGTCTCGTCCACGGATTGCACCGTATGCCCTCCATCCGAGAGGGCCGGCGTCGGTGTTCGCAGGGGTCCAAGAGCGCGCTCATCGCGCACTGCCGCCACGTGTTCACAACGCTCGAAGCAAGCGTTTCTTGCGCGGAATCTTTGACTGATTTTCTTTCTCGAAGTGCGAAGGAATGTCCGCGCGACCCGGCGAACCATTCCCGAGCAGTGGGGGTTCCAGCAGTGGGAGGGAACTCTTGAAAGGGCACCAGAGATGCTCCAGAACCTCCCACGACGCGCCTTCGATGTCGTCGCGGCGCTGTTGCTGTTGCTCATCACGCTTCCTGCGATCCTGCTGTTCGCCGTTGGCGTCGCCATCTCGTTGAGGGCGTGGCCGTTCTTCGGACAGACCCGGGTGGGACGCGACGGCGCTCCGTTCCGCTTCCTCAAGCTGCGGACGTTGCCGCCGACCGCGCCGCGCTACGCGTCGAAGTACGACATCGCAGCGATCGAGGCGCCGCGCTTCTGTCGCATGCTCCGCTCGCTCCACCTCGACGAGCTGCCCCAGCTCTTCTTGGTGCTCACCGGGAAGATGAGCCTGGTCGGTCCCCGACCGGAGATGCCTGCGATGTTCGAGTCGTACCCCGAGTCGTTCGCGACAGCGCGCGTCTCGGTGAGGCCGGGATGCACCGGCTTGTGGCAGGTGAGCGCGGACGGCAACAAGATGATCAGCGAGCACCCGGAGTACGACGAGTTCTACGTCCGCAACCGTTCGATGCGGCTCGACCTCTGGATCCTGGTCAGGACGGTCAAGCTCATGGCCCCGATGGGTCGAGGCAGCTTCGGTTCACTCGACGAGCTGCCGGCGTGGGCGTGGAGCTCGGCTCGACCCGAGCGCACCGTGAACGCGCCGGTCCACATGCTGCCCGCGGCACACGACTACGCGACCGCAGACCTGGAGATGGTCAGCTAGCGGCTTCGACCGAGGAGGCAGAGCTCGTCAGTCGACGACTGCCGGTCGTCCATCGCGGCGCCCGAGGCGGGCGATGGTGCGACCGTCGACCTCGATGTCGGCCTCGAGGTCGACGATGCCGATCGCCCGTGACGTCGTGTTCACGTAGAACGGGGCGAACGGGCTGGAGCCGAGGATGGCCGAGCCGTCGCGGTCGGTGATGTTCACGGATGCGTGGTACGTGCCCTCCAGCAACGGCGCCCGCATGCGGACCATGGCGCACAGGGGGCGCCCAGGACCGAACGTCTCGTTGAGCTCGGCAGGGAGGGTGTGGCCCATGTACACGTTGCCGTGCGCGGGCGTGCCGACGGCGAAGCCGATCAGCGGCCCCTCGACGTCGTGGTCGAAGTGGGCATCGATGCGCAGGTTGAGGTCGTCGCCTGCGTCGGCTCTGGCCACTGAGGTGCCTTGAGCGTCGCACAGCGTCACCGTGACCTCGACCCCGCCCTTGTCGAGCAGCTCGTCGCCGAGCTGGTCGATGAGCGACGGCGCCGCCCCTCGGGACTCGCGCTCGGTGCGCATCACCTCGTGATAGGCGCCGAGCGCATCCTCGACGCCGCCGTCGAAGCGCTTCTGCCCGTGGCTGAGGACGACAGCCCGGTCGCACATGCGCCCGAGCGAACCGAGGTTGTGGGTGACGACGACGATGGTCGTGCCCCGCTCGCGCAGCTGACGCATGCGTTCCATGCACTTGAGCTGGAAGGCGAGGTCGCCCACCGCGAGGATCTCGTCGACGAGCATGATCTCGGGCTCGACCTGGATGGCGACGGCGAACGCCAGCCTCAGGAACATGCCGGACGAGTAGTACTTCACCGGTGTCTGGATGAAGTCCTCGAGCTCGGCGAAGTCGACGATCTCGTCGAAGTCGCGGGTGAGCTGCGCCTTGGACAGTCCGAGGATCTGCCCGTTGGCGAAGACGTTCTCGCGGCCCGTGAGCTCCGGGTTGAAGCCGACGCCGACGCCGATGAGCGGCGCCACCGAGCCCTCCACCCGCATGTGCCCGACCGTCGGGGCAGAGACGCCGGCGAGCAGGCGCAGCAGCGTCGTCTTCCCCGAGCCGTTGCGGCCGATGATGCCGATGCTCTCGCCCTGCGCGACGTCGAGGTCGATGTCCTTCAGGGCCCACAGCTCGCGCACGTCGCGCTTGCGGGTGATCGACTTCAGCAGCTGACGGATCAGCACCGAGTCGTCGTTGGTCAGCCGGTAGCGCTTGCCGACGCCTTGGAGCGAGATGGCGGGCATCAGAGGCGGTCGACGGCCACGCGCTCGTGGCGGCGGTAGGCCAGCAGCGTGATGATCGTGAGGGCGACGATCCAGGCGGCGGTGATCAGGAGGGAGGCGCCGAGGCGTTCGGCTTCGCCGAAGATGGCGAACCGGGTGAGCTGGAGGGGCCCGGTGACCGGGTTGACCAGGAGGATGTTCTGCAGGCGCTTGGCCTGGGCCAGCGGGTAGATCACCGGAGCGATGTACAGCGCCACCAGCAACACGGCTTGAACCATGTAGCGCACGTCGCGGAAGTACACGTGCAGCAGGGTCAGCAGCGAGGCGAGGAGGGCGGCGAGCAGGGCCGTGAGCGCCATCGCCACCGGGAGGAGGAGCAGCTCGACGCGGTAGCTCACCCCGAACACGGCCATGAGGCCGAGCAGGGTGAGCCCGGAGATCACGAAGCTGACGCCGTTGGCGAGCACCGGGACCGCGGGCAGGATCAGCCGCGGGAAGTACACCTTGCCGGCGATGGAGGCGCCGTCGACGATGGCGGTGGACCCGGCGATCACCGACTGCGTGAAGTAGCTCCAGAGCACCATGCCGGAGATCACGAAGACCGGGTAGTTGGTGTCCGGCGACACGGGGATGCGCACCACGCGGGTGAAGACGACGGCGAAGACGGCGCCCTGCAGAAGGGGCAGGAAGACGCTCCAGAGGATGCCGAGCGACGCGCTGCGGTAGCGGGCGTGGAAGTCCTTGGCCGCCAGCATCGGCAGGAGCCCGCGGTGCAGCCAGAGGTCGCGCACCAAGACAG
>JBEEGB010000363.1:0-3877 GCA_041166585.1 Acidimicrobiaceae bacterium | reverse complement strand
TCAGGCTCTCGTACATGGCGACCGGGTCGCCGCCGGGAAGGTCGAGGCGTCCGCACCCTTCGAGGAAGAGCGTGTCCCCCGACACGAGCCTTCCGTCCACGAAGAAGCACTGGCTGCCCGGGGTGTGACCCGGTGTGTGGATGAGCTCGATGGGGATGGCGCCCACCATCACCGTGTCGCCGGACGAGTGCTCGACGAGGTCGCCCGCGGAGGCGCCGGTGACGCGCTGCACCCACGGTGACTCCTCGGCCTGCACGTGGATGGGCACGGGGTTGAGCGCGAGCAGCTCGCTCACGCCGGCGATCTGGTAGCCCATCATGTCGCCGCCCACGTGATCGGGGTGGTAGTGGGTGGCCAACGCGCCGACGACACGCATGCCGTCGGCTTCGACGATGTCGAGCAGGTCGCGGATGCCGTACGCGGCGTCCACCACCATCGCCTCACCGGTCTCGCGGTCGCCGATGAGGTACACGAAGTTGACCATCTGCCGAGCGAGCTGATCGGAGACGGCGAAGTCGCGACCGGCGAGCAGCTGCCGGAAGTAGAGCCGGTCATCGTCCATGACCGACGAGGATAGGGGCGATGCCCGCAACAACAGCCGTGCTGATCGATGTCGGAGGCGTGCTCGTCGTGCCGCCTCGTCCTGCCCTCGTCGCCGCGCTCAACGAGCACGGCATCGCGACGGTGGACGACGGCGATCCGGAGCGCTTCCACTACGAAGGCGTGCGCCACGTCGACCGGCACCCGCCGGTGGCGGACGGCGACCACCTCCTCCGCTACACCGCGGGCGTGGCACCCGCGCTCGGCGTGCACGAGGACAACGTCGGCGATGCGTCCGTGGTGCTGGCCGAGGTGCTCGACGGTGCCCCGTGGTCGCAGGTGCTGGGGAACGCTCGCCCAGGCCTGCGGGCGCTGGCCGACGCCGGCGTGCCGTTGGGCGTCGTGAGCAACTCCGACGGGACCGTCGAGCGTCAGCTGCTCGACACCGAGCTGTGCCAGGTGGGGAAGGGCGCCGGCGTGCCTGTCGCGATCGTCGTCGACTCCCACGTGGTCGGTGTCACGAAGCCCGACCCCGCCATCTTCCACTTCGCCCTCGATGCGATGGGCGTGGACGCGGCCGAGTGCCTCTACGTCGGTGACACCGTCACCTATGACGTCACCGGTGCCCGCGCCGCCGGCCTACGCCCCGTCCACCTCGACCCCTACGGCTTCTGCGCCGCCCCCGACGACCACCCCCACGTCACCCACCTCGCCCACCTCCTCGCAATGTTGGATGCGTAACGGTGTGATCACACCGCCTCGCATCCAACATTCGTCAGGATTCGTCAGGTGTTGGTGCGGAACCACTCTCTGAGGACGGCGCGGTAGGCGGCGTCGAAGCGGTCGTACTCCTCGCGGAGCGCCGCGCCCGGCCACCGCCGGGGCAGGAGCTCGGCGGGGAGGAGCGGGTCGGACTGGAAGTGGCGAAGCACCGCGGCTGACACCACGAAGCCGGGCGCGAGCGCGCTGGTGTCGTGACGGTCGAGCGGCCGCAGGAGGGGACGGAGCTCGGCGCGCAGCTCGCCGGCGCGCGCGGTCCACCCGTCCAGGTCCCACAACGTGGCGGCCAGCACACCCTCGTCCTGCGGCCGGGCGTCGACCATCCAGGTGCAGTGGTCCGCGAGGTCTTCAGGCAACGCCTCCAGGGGGCCGAGGTTGTCGGGTCGCAGCCAGACGCCTTCACGCAGCTCGGCCAGCCTGCGCCCCCTCATCGCTCCCCGCCACGCGGACCGGTCCGCCGCGGATCGACGCTCCGCGGTCACGACCGCCGTCAGCCAACCGCCCGACCAGGTGCTGGTCTTCGCGGCCCTGCTCGCCAGCTGGCGCGTCTGACGGGCGAGCAACCGCCCAGCCAGCTCGTAGGAGCCATCGACCGCCTCGAGCTCACCGACCGCCGTCATCCTCGACAGCGCGACGCGCGTCGTGCCCTCGGTGATGCCGAACAGCTCGGCGGCTCGCACGAGCACACCCGCCGGTAGGCGGGGCGGGTTCGTGCCCAACAGCGTGCTCGCCACGACCGACCTGGCCGTCAGCCGCCGGTCGGCATTACGTGATTGCGCCACGTGTGGATTCTAGGTAAGACTGCTCACGTGGCTGTGACCATGCTCCCCGAGCCGGACCTCCTGCCTGACGTGCTGCCCACCGAGCGGCTGACCGCGAACGGCATGCCCGTCCCCTTCGTCCGGGCCGAGCTGCGCCGCATCCCGAACCTCGCCAACGTGTGGACGGTGGTGGCGCTCTGGGCCTCGACCGTGGGCATCATCGGCGGCGCGATCTGGATCAGCCATCCCGTCGCGTGGGTGGTGGCCTTCTTGCTCATGGGCCCGCAGTTCGCCCGGTTCGCCAGCTTGTCGCACGAAGCAGCCCATCGCCTGCTGTTCTCGAACAAGCGGCTCAACGACTTCGTCGGGCGCTGGATCGTCGGCTACTCGACGTTCACGTCGACCGACCTCTACCGCCGCGGCCACATGGCTCACCACAAGGACGAGTTCGGTCCCAACGAGCCGGACATGAACCTCTACAACGGCTACCCGATCACGCGGGCGTCGATGCGGCGCAAGCTCACCCGCGACCTCGACGGCAACAGCGGCTGGAAGAACTTCAAGAGCCTCCTGCGCGGTCTGCGCTACGAGGCCAGCCGTGGGCACGCGGTGCGCATCCTCGCGTCGCAAGCGGTGATCTTGGCGCTGTTCACGCTCGCCGGCTGGCCGCAGCTCTACCTGCTGCTCTGGTTCGCTCCGTGGATGACGACGTGGCGCGTGATCAACCGGCTGCGCGCCATCGCCGAGCACGGCGGGATGCAACGCTCGGACGATCGTCGCCTCACCACCCACCTCGTCCGGCAGTCGCGCCTCGCGGGGTTCGTGATGGTGCCCTACAACATCGGCTACCACCTCGCCCACCACGTCGACATGGGCGTGCCGTGGCGCCGCCTGCCCGCCCTGCACCGCGAGCTCGTCGCCGCCGGTTGGGCCACCGACGCGTTGGAGTACCCGAGCTACCGTGCGCTGTGGCGCAAGCTCTCGTCCCGACCGGGCTGACCCGTTGGGGCGCCTCGCCTGAAGCGGCCGCGGCGGTGGCCGATGGCCTCGTCGCCCGCTACCGCGAGCCGCACCGCAGCTACCACACGCTGGAGCACATCGGTGAGGTGCTCGCCGTGCTGGAGCGGCTCGACGCGCAGCAGGACGTGGTGCTGGCGGCGTGGTTCCACGACGCGGTGTACGACCCCCGCGCCGCCGGGGGCGCGAGCGAGCGCGCCAGCGCCGAGCTGGCCTCGGATCAGCTCGCGCGTCTCGGCGCGCCGGCCGAGCTCGTCGACGAGGTGGCCCGACTGGTCGAGCTCACGGCAGGCCACACCGCCGGGCCCGACGATCACCCGGGCCAGGTGCTCGCTGATGCCGACCTCTCGATCCTCGGCGCGCCGGCCGAGCGCTATCAGCGCTACCAGGCCGCGGTCCGCGCCGAGTACGCGCATGTGCCGGATGACGCGTGGCGAACCGGACGCGCGGCCGTGCTCGGTGGCTTCCTCGAACGGTCGAGGCTGTTCCACGACGAGCGCCTGCACGTCGAGCTCGACGCCCGCGCCCGAGGCAACCTCGAGCGCGAGCTGCGCTCACTCGGCGCGGGAGCGACGACGCCGCAACCCTGAGGACTGGAGCCTCCGCACCAGCTCGCGGGCCGGCACTTCCTCCGCGCCGAGAGCGATCGCCCGGTCGCGGATCTCCGTGGGCACGTCGTAGTGGTCGCCTTGGAACGCGCGCCGGGGCAGCCCGAGCCGCTCCGCGAACGCGTGGAGCTCGTCGTAGCTCTCGTCGCTCACCAGATGCGCCCACTTCCG